>NZ_JJQL01000030.1:0-90701 GCF_000979975.1 Methanosarcina sp. 1.H.A.2.2 | reverse complement strand
CTGAAGTGTGCGAGCCTTCGGGAACTCTGGATCGCTGCCAAACTCACCCTATACTACTTCAAATCTATTCTGAATATTGTTTTTTCTAAAAATGTTTTTCTGAAATGTTTTTCTGAAATTGTTTTTCGATACTGATTTTTTTATATTACTGTTGTTTTACTTCTTTGAAGCTGCTATTCTTCTTGATCTTGTTACTTTATTCTCTTCTGGATTATTTTGTCTGTTTACCTGGTTCTTTTACACGGCTTTCCACTATCTTTTGATATGTTTATTCTTTTGAAACCGTTTTCTAAGTTTTATTATTCTTACCTTTTTTCATCCCGTTATTTTCATCCGTTATTTTTATTACTTGATTTTTATGTTCCGGCTCTCTTTTAGCTCTGCTTCTCTAAAAGCGAGTTCGAATCCATTTGAATTGCTGGATTTCTATTCCGGCACCCTGTCTAAGTTCCGAAGGGGGCGCTCACCTTTAATAACTGAAGCCGGACTCTTGCTGTAAGACAGAGTTCTCTTAACGGAACTTCAGACTTTCACTTTTTTCCTCACAAATCTCTTTAAATAAGGCTCGTGCATATTTTTAATGGGGGAAACTATGGATTACATCGAAACATGGAAAGAAGTTATACAAAGGCCGTCTGATTTTTACAGGAAAATGCCAACGACCGGAGGATATAATGAACCGCTTACCTTTGCAGCAATCAGTTATATCATATACGGGCTTTTAACTGGACTTTTTGGCCGCGGAATGATGAGAGGTATGTATGGTTACGGTGGTATCACTGAATTTGGCTTTTCCACTGTACTTATGACTGTGATTATGGCACCTATTGTAGGTATCATTTCTATCTTTATCGGAGCTGCAATATTCTATATTATTTATAAAGTGCTTGGAGGAACTGGAAGTTACGAAGGCACTGTCAGGTTCATATCTTATGCATCTGCCGTGATGGCGCTTTCCTGGATTCCTTTAATCGGCTGGTTCTTCGGGCTTTATGAGATATATCTCTATATTGTGGGCGGCATGATTGTACATGATGTAAGCATGGTGAAATCGGCGATAGCTGTACTCCTGCCTACTTTCGTAGTCATCTTACTGGCTATAGTTGCGGCAATGTTTGTTTTATCCAGTGTTTTTTCCAACATTTTTATCTAACTCGGTTTAATCTAACTCGGTTTAATCTAACTCGGTTATCTCTTTCGGGGGATAACATAACACATTTTTTACCAAAAAGTTGTAAAATTCTTTCAGAATTGTTGCATCCAGCTAAATATTTATATATTAGAAATTACTTTAATTGCATCTACACGACTAATCCGTGTTCAATAATGCCAAGATGGCGGAGCGGCTACGCAATCGCCTGCAGAGCGATACCATTCCGGTTCGAATCCGGATCTTGGCTTTTTCTCTTTTAATAATCGATTTAACCTAAAACTATATATTCAATAAAGTGCTTTAAGAAAATCCACTTTGTGCCAAGGTGGCGGAGCGGCTACGCAATCGCCTGCAGAGCGATACCATTCCGGTTCGAATCCGGACCTTGGCTTTTTAAACTACTTTTAAAATCTCTTCTCAAAGCTTTTTAATTTCCCATTTTTTACCTTTTTTAGCCTGTAATTTAGAATCCGGATTTTTATAATTTTTATATTAAGAGAATACTAACTCTGGGCATGGACATTGATGAACTCATGCGGAGGCTTTTCGAACTTTATCCGGAGGGCTATGCTGATGGCTCGAGAGACCCCTTTTTTGTGTTAATCTCCACTGTCATGTCTCACAGGACCCGGGACGATGTAACCTATCCTGCAGCAAAGAGGCTTTTTGAGAGATTCTCTACTCCTGAGGAAATGGTTGAGACTGATGTTGAAGAGATTGAAGCGCTTATAAGAGATGTGGGCTTCTACAGGGTCAAAGCCGGAAGGATAAAGGAAATCTCCGGAATTTTACTGGAAGAATACAATGGCAGGGTTCCGGATGAGATGGAAACTCTCCTTAAACTACCCGGAGTCGGCCGAAAGACAGCTAACTGTGTACTTGCGCATGCATTCCTTAAAGATGCCCTTGCAGTCGATACACACGTTCACAGGATTTCTAACAGGCTCGGTCTGGTTGAAACAAAAGCCCCTGAAGAGACCGAAAGAGAATTAAAAAAGATATTTCCTCAGAGGTACTGGAAACATATAAATCTCTTGCTTGTAAAATTAGGGCAAAATATTTGCCGGCCTCTTTCTCCCAGGTGCGGAGTTTGCGTCCTGAACGACATGTGTCCTAAAATTCTCCTTTGATTGGGAGTTTTTGGAAACTCCATAATTATGGAATCAAAGTGCAGAGAACCTGTAGGCTGTCAAAAAACTGTTTGGGATGATACAAGATTATTTATATCAGGCTGGCGTTTAGCAGGCAAAAGGGTTATGCTATCCCTCGGTTCAATGATAAATTCGTTCTCAAACAACTAACTATCAAATATTCTAATATTTCTTTCATAGCATTTTCGAGGTTAAACATGTTTCAGATAGGAGAAGCATTAATGGGGCAGGGTGCAGAACTTGCCCATGTTGATTTGATGATAGGAGACAAGGAGGGTCCTGTAGGACAGGCTTTTGCAAATGGTCTGACTCAGCTTTCAGCCGGACACACTCCTCTCCTGTCCGTTATAAGGCCAAACCTGCCGGCTAAACCTTCAACCCTTATTATCCCGAAGGTCACTGTAAAGAACATGGAGCAGGCATCAAGAATTTTCGGACCTGCCCAGTCAGCAGTTGCAAAGGCAGTAGCAGACTCAGTAGAAGAAGGCGTAATCTCAAAGGCCCAGGCTGAAGACCTTGTCATTGTAGCTAGCGTCTTTATTCACCCTGATGCCCAGGACTATAACAAGATCTACAGGTACAACTACGGCGCCACAAAACTTGCGCTCAAGAGAGCACTTGAAGGCTTCCCGGACATCGACACTGTGCTTGAAGAGAGCAACAAGTCCACCCACGCTATCATGGGCTTTAAAGTCATCAGGCTCTGGGATCCACCTTACCTGCAGATTGCTTTTGACAACCCGAACCTTGAGTTCGTGCTTTCGGCTATTTCTCAGATCCCGAACAGCGACCACGTCATTATCGAAGCAGGCACCCCCCTTATCAAGCGCTACGGCATGGATGTAATTTCCAAGATCAGGGATGTCAAGCCCGACGCTTTCATTGTTGCTGACTTAAAGACCCTGGATACCGGAAACCTTGAAGCAAGAATGGTTGCAGACGCTGCAGGCGATGCCATTGTGGTCTCTGCCCTTGCCCCGATCAGCACCATTGACAAGCTCATTGAAGAAGCCCACAAGACAGGCATCTATGCGGTCATGGATACTCTCAACCAGCACGACCCGATTTCGGTCTTAAAGCAGCTCAAGGTCATGCCTGATGTCATTGAACTCCACCGTGGAATCGACATCGAAGGTACCGAACACGCCTGGGGCAACATTGCTGATATCAAGAAGATTGCTCCAAAGACCCTGGTTGCAGTTGCAGGCGGAGTCCGTCTCGACAAGGTGCCTGTAGCCCTTGGTCAGGGTGCTGATATCCTTGTGGTCGGACGTGCTATCACCAACGCAAAAGATATCAGAGATATGGCTGAGCAGTTCATTAACAGCCTTAACAAACCTGAAATCGACCAGTTCAGAATCATGACTGATTTCTGAGCAGGCTTTAAAAACTTCCATAAAAATTTGCCGGAAAAACTGCTAAAACGGTTTGTTATATAAGCTGTTAAAAAAGCTGTTAATAAAACAAGTTGCGGCAAAATCTCCGGTAGAAACTATTGAAGAAAGTGTGGGTTTTCACACTTTTTTCTTTTTCATTTCATTTAGTTTCATTTTCTTTTCATTTTTCAGGAGGGGATTTTCCTGGGTTCACCATTCATTTTACTGAACTACAAAACTTATTTGCAGGGCACAGGCTACGGAGCAGTCGAGATTGCAATGGCCTGTAGAGCCGTATCCGAAGAATCAGGTATCGAGATTGCAGTAGCTCCCCAGTTTCCGGACATTTACAGGGTAGCCTCTGAGGTTGAACTTCCGGTTTTTTCCCAGCATCTGGATGGGGTAGGAGCAGGAAGTTTTACGGGGCATGTTTTTGGAAAATGCATAAAAGAAGCGGGAGCTGTCGGGACTCTTATTAATCACTCTGAAAGGCGTCTGACCCTTGCAGAAATTGAGGCCTCCTTGAAGGCGGCAAAAGAATTCGGACTCAGGGCAGTTATCTGTACTAACAACGTTCCCACAACTGCAGCAGCCGCAGCCCTTGGACCCGATTATGTAGCAATCGAACCGCCGGAGCTTATAGGCAGCGGAATTCCGGTCTCAAAAGCCGACCCTGAAGTTGTTAGCGGCTCGGTTGAAGCAGTTGCAAAAATCAATCCCGGAGTAAAAGTGCTTTGCGGCGCCGGAATTTCAAAAGGCGAAGACCTCAGGGCAGCCCTTGACCTTGGCTCGCAGGGTGTACTCCTGGCTTCGGGAATTGTTAAAGCGGCAGATCCCCGGGCGGCGCTGGAAGATCTTATCAGCCTGATTTAATTTTTCTTCTTATATTTTTTTCTTCTAATATTTATTCCCAAACAGAAGAAAATTTAAATCAAACACTGATTATCCGTAAAATGAGTACATCTGAATAAAAAAGAATGCGGCTTTTTCAGCCGCTTTTTTCTTTGCAATTTCTTTTCAAGATTTTTGAATCACTGATAAGCCAGAATAAGAGGTTCAACTGCCCGCGGATCCCCAATTTCAATAAGAATCAGGGCGGTCTCACCCTTAACTTTCTTATCTTCAGTTTTCAGGTTTTCTATAAGAGGATTAACTGCCGTTTCTCCCATATCTACAAGGGCTTCTCTGGCACTAACTCCAAAGTCTTTATCTCCCAGTTTTTCTACAAAAAACCCTGCAGTTTCCTGGTTTTCGGTTTTGCCAAGACCAAGGAGGGCTCCGTTTCTGATGCCCATATCCATGCTCGGGTTGTCAAATACCGTTCTAAGGGTACTTACAGCTTCAGGGCTTCCTATGTTCCCAAGAGCTGAGGCTGCAGCTATCCTTACCTCAAGAGTTTCCTTATTATCGTTTAGTACGCCGGTTAATGCTTCCGTAGCCTCAGCGCCTCCTATTCCTCCAAGGGCAAGGACAACGCTTTTTCGGACATCTGCATTTGTGTTCACGGTATCTTTTCTTCTTCCTTCAACTTCTTTTCCGCTTTCCAGGACGTCTATCAGGGGTCCTACCGCTGATTCGGTTCCCATTTTACCTAGTGTGAGGGCGGCAGTACTTCTTACCGAAGCCTTTGTGTCTCTCAGTCTCTCGATAAGATAGGGTACAGCTTCTTCTGATCCTATTTTCCCAAGGGCGACTGCAGTGCTGCTTCTGATGTAATCTTTCTCATTATTTTTCAATTCCATCATCAGGTTATCTACAGCTCTTTCATCTCCGAGTTCTCCAAGTGCCATAGCTGCACTGTGTCTCGCCAGAGGATAATCCTGAGTAAGCATCTTCAGTAAGGGATCTGTTGCGGCTTTTTCCTCCTTTTGTCCAAGAGCCATTGCAGCTGCAACTCTTACGTATCCTTTTTCGCTTTTAAGAGCCTTAAGAAGTATTTCGGTTTCGTTTCCGTTTTCTCCAGATTCGAAATTTGAAAGTGCAAAGGAAGTATAAAGAGTGGAATTCTGTTCTTCTGCCTTAAGGGCTTCTTCGAGAATATCCGTGTCGTTTCCATATTCACTGGTTAAGGATCTTGCAAGGCTCTCTCGCATGGCTTTATCTTTTGCTTCTATAGCCCGTACAATATCTTCTGAAACTTCTTCCGGTCTCTGCCCGTCGACTGCATTTTCGGCTGCAGTCATACTTGAAGCCTCTTTTTCCCCAAGGTTTCCTGAAAGAACAGTTTCCGCTCTTTCATCTCCGGTTTCAAGAAGTGCAAGAAGCAGATAACTTTTTATTTCTCCTGAACTCGAATTTCCGGGTTCAATCTTTTCAATAAGAGCACTTGCTGCAGGTTTTCCGAATTTTCCAAGTTCGGTTACTGCGTTTAATCTTGTTTCATGGTCACCAGTTTCCAGCTTATTTATGGAATTTATGATCATATTTTCGCGTGAAACTCCAGCTAGGGCTGTGGGGTTTGTTGCATTCCCACTGCTTTCCATGAACTTATCACCGCTTAAAAGAAGCGAAACAAATATCGAAAGAGTGATAAGTGCAAATAAAAGAGAAATTTTCCATTTGACCTGAGACATTATATTCCGTATCTATTTATTTATTGTTTATATTAATTTCTCTGCGATCAATGATCAATAATACAACTCTAAGGTAAAAGTTCTTTTTCATTCCTTCAGCCTCAGGTTTTTTTCCCTTACCCGGCATCCAAGCCCACAGAGAAGGGTTGTCACCTCAGTTTCGACAGAATCTGCATTACAATCTCCAAAAATAGTTATCCTATAAGTTACTCCGAGTCGTTCCGGCCCTCTTTTCTCATTTTCAGCTTCTGTCCCCTTAGTCCCATTGTAGGTATCACTGATCTGACAGGCTACAAGATGGTTGTTTGTGGTTACTGCGCCCAGGATGACTTCAGGATCGGCGTCTTCAGGGATCAGGACTGAAATATCCCTTATCGCATGCTTCAGGTTTTCTTTTCTCCACTCCCTCAATTCGGGTTCTGAAAGAAGGCGAAGGTTTTCAAGCTTGAGTCTTATGAATTTGTTCTTTATATGGGGAGCGGTGCCTTTTGAGGCAAGTTTTGTAATTATTATCTCATTCGGTCCCACTTTTTCCAGTGTACCTACATGGACCTTTCCGGAATAAAAGTGAGAAAAGCCGCAGACTTTTCCTACCGAGTTCATGATAGTCTCATACTCGGTTATTCTGGAATTAATCAGCTTATCCGACCTGCGCAGGGCATGGGCTGTATCATCATATTTTCGGGCAGCAGCTTTCATTTTCCTTACAAAGCCTTCATCATCATGAGCCCGCACAAGGCTGGAAAGTTCCTCACATTCCTTTATAAATGCCTCATGCACCTCCGGAACACCCGGGTTTTCCATCTGGATAAGAGCGTAGAGATAAGGGTTCTGGCCCAGAATCCTGCCCACAAAGTCAAGCATTATACTGTAAACCGGACTTACGAATTTCCTGGATTTCTTGATATCAAAGTCAAGCCTGTCAATGGTCGTCCCTATTGCTATATAAGCAAAATGAGTGAGCCCCTGTACTACTGAGACCAGACGGTCGTGCTCGTCGGCTGTCGTGATTTCAACATGTGCGCCGCTTTCCTCAAAAAGTTGCCTGATTACCGGAAACCATTTTTCCGAGCGCCCGTTTACCGGGACAAGGATCACTGTTTGTCCCCTGATGGTGGGGATCGTGGGCCCGAACATGGGGTGTGTTCCAAGAATCTCAACATTCGCAGGTGCAAATCTCCGCATGGCTTCAACAGGTTTTACTTTGGTGGAGGTGAAATCCATAAGGAGGCTTCCTGCTTTCATCTTCGGGGCGACTTCTGCAATAGTTTCTTCCGTTGCGTTGATTGGAACGGATACTATTACTATATCATTTTCAGGGATAGCTGCCTCAAGGTCCGAAGCAAAAGGTACATTCAGTTTCCGGGCGACTTCCACCTTGCCCCCCTTTCCCCAGACTGTAACCTCATAGTCCCTTTCTTTAAAAAAATGAGTGAACCACTGCCCCATCTCTCCGGTTCCGCCAAGGATCAGAACCTTTGTTTTTCCGGAACTATGTTTCTCAGGGTCTGTGTTCAAGTCTGTAGAGCCTCCAGTACGGTTTTTTTCATGATTTCTACTGGAGGTTCAACACCTGTCCAGAGTTTGAAAGCTTCTGCTCCCTGATAGACAAGCATTAAAACTCCACTTACGGTTTTTGCTCCTGCAGCCTTTGCTTCCTTTAAAAGCCTGGTTTCAAGTGGGTTATAGACTATGTCAAAAACAGTAAGGTCGCTGTGAAGTTCTTTTGCTGTTGCAATAGTTGCATCTGTGTTCGGGTGCATCCCGAGAGTTGTGGTATTGATCAGGATATCTGCATCCTGCAACAGTTCTTTTAATCCTGAAAGTCCGGTCCCGCTTATTTTTCCCGGAAGGGCTGCAGCTGAAATCTCTTTTGCAAGTTCTACTGCCCTTTCTTCTGTCCGGTTTATTATGGTGATTTCAGCTCCGTCGGCTGCAAGCTGAAAAGCAACTGCCCTTGCTGCTCCTCCTGCCCCTGCAACCACCACTTTAGACCCCTCCATTTCCACTGCAGCCTCTCGAAGGGCCTGCCTTGCTCCCAGTCCGTCAGTGTTGTACCCCCGGATTTCTCCTGTTTTTCCGAAGACAACAGTATTCACTGCTCCAATTCTCTCTGCAAGGGGGTCAGGCTTGATGAATTCCAGTTTCAGGGCTTCTTCTTTTAATGGGACAGTCAGGTTAAGCCCTCCAAATCCCATAGCTTCAGCTCCAAGGATTGCTTTTTCCAGTTTTTCCGGCCTGACCCTGAAAGCGTGATAGACGCAGTCCATGCCAAGGGCTGAAAACGCTGCATTATGCATGGCAGGGGAAAGGGAATGACCTATAGGGTCTCCAAATACACCAAAAACTCGCTTCATTTTAGCATTTCCATTATCTTCTTTACTTCGTCTACCGGAAGCTGACCAGGGGCTGCGGCTGCACCGCTTTCTACTGAACCGTATGTCAGGACCGAACCATAAAGAGGGGCAACTACCCTTGTATGTTTTCCGGGTTTGCCCATTGAGATGGTGCATACTGATTTTCCTTCTTTCCTGAGGTCCAGTGTAATTCTCAGCAGATTAAGAACGTCTTCCATTGACTGAGGCATCACTGCAAGTTTGGCAATATCTGCCCCTGCAAGAAACATTTCTGTAAGAATTGCTTTCATTTCCTGAGGAGAAGGAGTTTTTGAAAAGTCGTGGGAAGAAACGATTACGGTTTTTCCGTGATCTTTAGCCGCTTTTATAACTTTATCTCTCTCTTCCCTGCTGGCAGAGAGTTCGATATCAACAGCATCCGGCCCGTCTTTAAGGGAAAGGGAATATGTAAGAAGCCCTGTTCGGTCTTCCTCGGTCCCTTCCCATTTTCCTCCTTCTGCCCTGGAGCGGTTGGTAGCGATTACAGGAAGCCCGGCTTCGGATTTTATTTCCCTTATTATTTCTGCGGCTCTCTCCAGATCCCTGATTCCCAGCAAATCCAGCCGGATTTCAAGGATATCAGCTCCTTTTTCGGCTGCCTTTTTTGAAGTTTCAAGAGGCTTTTCAAGGATTACTGCAACAACTGCAGTTTTTTTTTCAAGGTCAAATGGGCCTATTTGCGTCATTGCTCGCTCCGGGCTGGGAGTTAGGGAATCTGGTTATTATTCTTTTTTCCCTGGTTCACTTCTCTATAATCGTTTCTTCTATTTTTTTGCCGAAATGTCTGGCTCCTTCCTCGAGGCGGACCAGGACCTCATCTCCTTTCTTGAGTTTTGCAACTGAGATAGGGTTTCCATCTTTTCCTACCAGTTTGATAGTTTCGGCATTTTGCAGGATTGCAGTTAAAGTTCTGTCTCTGGCTTTTGCTTCTATTAGCATGAGAGGGCGGCTTTCTATCTTGACTCTGCCAACTATACCTTCCCGCTGTTTCCCTTTTGAGTCTACAATAGTTACGGCATCTCCGGTCTGGAGTTCCGAAAGATAGCGGGTTTTATCCCCGATTTTGATGTAAGAGTGAACCGCACCTGCATTTACCCTGAAGGGACGGGCTGCCACGTAAGGGCTTTCATCGGACTCCGAGTTTACCAGGAACATCCCGCCTGCCTGCGAACCTATGAGCATGCCTTCTCCGCGCTGCATGAGGTTGCATGTATCCACGCAGACCCGGTCTCCCATCCCAAGGGGTTCTACCCTGGTTACAACCGCAGCCTCAAGTTTGGCACTTTCGCTTTCCAGTTCTCTTGCAGCCTTGATCGTATCTTTTATTTCCTGCGGATTTCCACTATCCAGAAGGACTCCATCAGCTCCTGTTTCAAGAGTCTGGAAGGCGAGTCTTGCTTCCTCTGCACTTTTCACTCCGAAAATGATCTTTACTTTCTCTCGCTGGAGGTCAGCTATCAGGTTCTCAAGAGGGATGACTTTCCAGTCAGTGCCTGTAACAAGCAGATAATTGCAGATTTTTCCCATTTCGGCTGCGAAGCGTTCATACTGTTTATCCTTTATGATTACGTATCCGCCTACGGTTAAGCCTTTGTCCATGAGCAGGGTTGCTGCGTTTACGTCTAAAGAACCCGGAATTTCCAGGGGCAGGGGTTTTGTCCCGTCACCTTCTCCTCTCTTTCCCACGACTACGATGTCAGCTCCTGACTTATTGTCGCGGGCAAAGGCTGCTACTGTAATGTTTCCCAGTTCCCGGACTTTTTCTACCACTTCCGGGTTTACCAGTATACAGTCGGCTCCGGATTCCAGGCCTGTCGTGATCCTCTCTTTCTGTTCTTCCCATCCGCCTTCATCGGCTTTTATCCAGACGCTTTTCTTTTTCAAAGGCTTTCAACCCCGTTCATAAATCTGTTTTTTACTCCGGCCTTTAATCCGGTATTTTTCTTTTTTTGTTTTTATTTTTTTACTTCGGGCTTGATTTTTGCTTCTCAATATCCTTTTTACTTTAACTGCTCCAGAGCTTCTTCCACAGGCCTTCTATGGTGTACGATTTCGCAGATAGCTCGGGTCAGCCTGACAGGGTCCCGGTGCTGGAATACATTCCTTCCTATTGCAGCTCCTCTTGCACCCGCTTCCATTGCCCCGTCAATCATTTCAAGAAGTTCCAGGTCGGTTGAGGTCTTCGGTCCGCCTGCAATTACTACAGGCACAGGGCAGCCCCTTACCACGTCTCTGAAACTGTCAGGATCTCCGGTGTATACGGTTTTTACAACGTCAGCTCCCAGTTCAGCTCCAATCCTTGCAGCATGTGCCACATTTACAGGGTCGTGGGGGTTTGTGATCTTTTTGCCTCTGGGGTACATCATAGCAAGAAGAGGCATGCCCCATTCCGTGCAGTCCCTGGAGATTGTTCCGAGCTTTTCGAGCTGGTCGGTTTCTGTATCAGACCCTATGTTGATATGCATGGAAACTGCATCAGCTCCCATCTTTATCACTTCTTCAACAGTACATACCTGCACCTTGGCGTTGGGGTCAGGGCTCAGAACGGAAGAGGCACTGATATGCACAACAAGCCCGATGTCATGACCGTATCCTCTATGCCCGTACTTGACCATGCCTTTCTGCATGAGAACTGCGTTTGCTCCTCCTTCGGCAACCTTATTAACTGTATCTGTAACGTTGATAAGCCCTTCAATAGGTCCGTCGGAGAGCCCATGATCCATGGGAATAATGACCATGTTTCTGCTCTCCCGATTCATCAGCCTTTCTATGCGTATTTTTTTGCCAATTTCTGACATCGTGGTTCCCCTAAATTCTGAATTGATTTACTTCATTTGTAAATTTTATTGATTTTTATTAATTGATTCTTTCTAGCGTGCTAGTATGTCACATACTAACACACATCTTATATTTAAACCTATTCAAGCCCTGATTCTGATCCAGTTTTCCAGTCACTATGGATTTTGATAATGTCAATTGAACTACTTTGTACATCTATGTACTAGAATGTTCAGTTCTTAAAGTTTTCTCTTATTTGACAGTTTATTATGGTTAGATGTTTATTCCTTATTTCAATTCCTGCGATAGTTGCTCTGGCATATCTTCTCTTTTTGAGGTAGCTGTATGAGTCTGAAAACTGTGGATTTGAAAAGTATGAAATAGCTGAAGCAAAGCCAAAAGGATACAAGAATTAAAATAGGATAACATGGGCTAAAATAGGATAACATGGGCGAAGAGAATAAGCCCAGAGCTAAGAATCATTTCATATTTGTAAAAAGGAACGGAAGACACTATGAATGAATTAAAAATCCTTGTTGTAAATAATTACGGACAATTTTGTCACCTTATTCACAGGGCTGTCCGGGATCTTGACATGGATACAAAAATTATTCCCAATATAACCCCAATCGAGGATATTCTGGCAGAAGAGCCTGATGGGCTGATCCTGAGCGGAGGGCCGGATATGGAAAGGGCAGGCCTTTGTTTTGACTATGCCCGGGAAATCGATATCCCTATTCTTGGAATCTGCCTTGGGCACCAGGCAATTGCCCTGGCTTACGGGGGGCATGTCCACGCAGGGAAAAAAGGCGGGTATGCCGAGATTGAAATAGAGGTCCTCGAAGAAGACGACATCCTCAGGGGACTTGGCCCAAAAACAACTGTATGGGCTTCCCATGCTGATGAGGTTGCTATTCTTCCTGAAGGCTTTATCCATCTTGCCCGCTCAGATGTCTGTGAGATTGAAGCCATGCGTCACCCAACAAAACCGATTTATGGCGTTCAATGGCATCCTGAGGTTTCCCACACCAGGCAGGGAGAAGAGTTACTGATGAACTTCTTTGAGGTTTGTGATCAGTACTGAAATGTGGTCAGTACGGAAGGGTTTCTCATTTTTTTAAATAATGTGTTAAAAGAATCAGGTTTCTCTAAAAGAATCAGGTTTCTCTAAAAGAATCCTGCAAGTTTTTAGAATCACAGAAAAAAATGAGATGTAAAGATAATAAAAGTATAAAACGACAGAAAAGAGTCCCGGGATTATTACATCCCGAGTTTTTTCTTCATCATTTTCTGAATATTGAATTTCCCGCCTCTAAAGCCTTTCAAAGCCGTTTGCATGGTTTTGTGGTACTTCAGAAGCTCTCTTATATCTTCGGGGCTGCAGCCTGAACCCCTTGAGATTCTCTTGATCCTTGAACCACCTATGAGTTTGGGGTCTGTCATTTCCTCTTCTGTCATTGAGTCCATGATGACCTTGTAGTTTTTCATCTTGTCACTGGTAGCCTGGAACATCTCGTCTGATAACTTCATGCCTCCCATTCCTCCCATGCCCATCGGGAGCATTGACATGATTTGTTTCAGAGGCCCCATCTTATTCATTGCTTCGAGCTGCTTGTACATATCCTTCAGGGTGAAGCGTCCCTGCATCAGGGCTTCAACATTTACGTCTTCTTCACTCAGGCTTTCCTCTGCCTTTTCCATCAGGCTCTTAAGGTCTCCCATTCCGAGAAGCCTTGAAATGAACCTGTCAGCTTCGAACTTTTCAAAGTCTTCCGGGGTTTCCCCAACCCCGATAAAAGCAATCGGAGCTTTTGTTTCGGAAACTGCTGAAAGGGCTCCACCACCTTTTGCCGTTCCGTCCAGTTTTGTGATAATAACTCCTGTGATCCCCACAGAGTTATTGAAAGCATGAGCCTGCTGGCTTGCCTGCTGCCCTATGCCTGCGTCCAGGACCATGAACTTGTGGTCGGGTTTTGCAACAGCATGGATCTGTTCCATTTCTTCTATCAGGTCGGCTTCAAGGGCGTGCCGCCCTGCAGTGTCCACTATTTTTATATCGTATTTTTCAAGCGCTTTAAGCCCATGTATGGTAATCTCAACAGCATCGGGATTTCCTTCTTCTCCGTAAAAACCAACATTGAGCTTTTCACAGAGGGTCTTAAGCTGGTGGTAAGCCCCGGGCCGGAAGGTATCTGCGGCAACAACACCTGCTTTGAGCCCTTTTCTCTGGAAATAGCGGGCAAGTTTTGCAGCGCTTGTAGTTTTTCCGCTCCCCTGCAGCCCCACCATCATGATGGTCTGGGGTTTGAGCTGTATCTCCGCTCCCTTCCCGATGATTTCCATCAGTTCCTGATACACAATGCGGATTACATGCTCCCTCGGATTCACACCCGCAGGAGGTTCTTCTTTCATTGCACGTTCTTTGATTCTCTGGGACATCCCCATGACAAGTTTTACGTTAACGTCGGCCTGGAGCAGAGCCCGCTGAATATCCTTTACTACTTCGTTGACCATGCGCTCATCAATTCTCCCTGCGCCGATCAGCTTCTTGAGTGCCCCCTGTAAGGAGTCTCCGAGTTTTTCCATTACCATATGAGAATCGTCCTGCTTAATTTTGAGAATGGATAAAAAGATAGTTTAAGTTCCGTTTATTAACCTGTGCAAGAAGGTTACTTTTTCTTGCGTTTATTTTTACCTTATATAAGAAGGTGATCTTTTTTGAATTTATTTTAATCCTGTTAATCCTGTATAAGAAAGTGATCTTTACTTAATAAGCCTTTGAGTTTTCGACGCTTTAAAAAGGTACGATAGAACGCATAAGATAGGATTGATTAATCAAGATAGGATTGATTAATCAAGATAGGATTGATTAATCAAGATAGGATTGATTAATCAAGATAGGATTGATTAATCTGGATATTAATGAGTGCCCGGATATAAAAAATAGAGGTACGGTACAAAACCTGAGCTAATGCAAAATTATTAAGTACAAAAAAATGAAACCAATTCCTAAAAAAATTGTTTGATAGCGGGGGATGGATTCGAACCATCGGTCTACGGGTTATGAGCCCGTCGGGATCTCCTGGCTACCCCACCCCGCTACGGGGCTTTTCGCTTTTTTGACCAAAAAGATATACTTCAGGAAAAGAGTTATCTGATAGTTTTCCGATAGCGGGGGATGGATTCGAACCATCGGTCTACGGGTTATGAGCCCGTCGGGATCTCCTGGCTACCCCACCCCGCTACGGGGCTTTATAGGTCAGGCATCTTGCCTGAGACAACTACCTGAACATACTAACGATTACTTATATACTTTTCGCTTGACCCCCCGGTCTTTCCGTATAGTTTGGAAAATTTATCTCCGCAGGCGGGAAGACTCCTTCCTCAAAAATCTGAGCCGTTAGGCAAAGATTTTAGGGAGGGGTAGTTCACTTTTCGGTTTTAGAAGCTTTACGGTTTCAACCCAACTTTACCAGGTTTTAGTTCAAATTTCATCTCTGGTAGCTCTTCGGGGCTTTTAGGGGCTTTTCGGGAAAGATATTTGAAAGCCTGAGTCCCATATTATATTATGACCAGATGTTTGTTTTGCGGAGCCTATTGTGAGGTAAAATGCGGGGTCTATTGCGAAAGCTATTCCGGAAACCCGGAAGAAATAGAACACAAGGAAGATGTAAATATACTTGGGTGTACCCAGATAGGCACGTCGCATGTCTGCGACAGTTGTCTCAAAGACTTAAAACAAGCTCTGGGACTCCCGTGAGGTCGCTGGAAAAAGAGGCTGCATCTTACATAAAATATTTTTTTTTCATGCCCCGGCTCTCTTACATGAATGAAAAAAGGTGGAGGAGGCATGAAAAGCGAGACTGCAGTTCAGACCACTTTGACATTAAGTGTAAATTTGTCTTCCGTGCCAGTTTCATTTTCCCAGTATCTTTTATATACCGCTGTTATCTGCTGGTTTCCCTCTGAATCGGCTTTGATTTCCCACTGACGAACCCCTCCGGCCCCAACAAGAGGCTCTTCGCCTTCTTTAGATTCCGGGGGATAGTATTTGTCCGAAATCTGACTGAGTCCCTGGCTCAGGTTGAGTTCCCAGGAATAGCCTGTAGTCTGGTTTTCCTTAAGTTTCAGGTAAAAAGTCTCTCCTTTTTTGAGACTTATGGTCGTTCCGTTGTCAGACTCGGTTATTTCCTGCTGTCCAGATGGCGCAGGACCTGGCAATTCATCTAACGTGTTATCAACCGCAAGTTCGAATGACCCGGTTACTCCGTTAACGTTTACAGTATAGTTTCCGGCGCTGAGGCCCTGTACATCAAGAGGAATCGTTGTTGTAAAGTTCTCTATAGCCTGGGTACACATTGCATCTTTTGGACGCTTTGTAGTGATAGTGATATTGAAATTATTTCCTTCCCTTTCAGTATTTATTTCGTCAATCTCAGTGCATCCGTCAGGCAGGTAGCCTTCTGATATCACTTTTATCTGCACGGGGAAAGATTCCAGAGTCAGAATTTCAATACTTTCTACGTTTGCCATACCATATATGTATTCTTCATTACTTGTATTCTGACCCTCGTTTGCTGGACCTTCTGTCTGGTTATCCGTCGTATTATTCTGCTCGTCCTCAACACAGCCGGAAAGAGCAACTGTAAATATCATGAACAGGACTGCAATCAGTCTAATAGTTTTTACAGAACTGCTATTTATCCTTCTTTTCATTTATCTCCCTCTTGTTTCTTCAAATTTATATATGGAAGGATAAGACTGTTTGGATTTATCCTTTGCTTAAACTTCAGTTCTGTTCGCAGCTTTAACAGTAAGTTTATTTTTTCTTTTGAATAGCAATAGCCCTGCCACTTTTTCGAGTATACATAGTCCTGTAAAGATTCTAATAATCGATAGCAACAGATGATGTTATAGAACTCCACTCATTTTTTCATCTTAATAAATAGGGAAATTGAAACACCCGGGTTTACAGCATTAAGTTTTCTCATATTTTTTATTGTATGAACTACATTCCTCTCTTTAAGATGAATTGTTTTTGTAATAATCTAAAATAATATACGGAACTGGCTCAGGCAGGCTTTTAATTTGAGTCCACAAAACATAGATAGCTAAAATCTGCTTAAGTAGTCAGCTTAAGTAGTCAGCTTAAGTAATCAGCTTAAGTAATCAGCTTAAGTAATCAGCTTAAATAATCAGCTTACGGTGCGAGTTGGCTTAAGGTGGGAATTAAAGGAGGAGTTAAAAAAGTGCCTTTAGCAAGCTTTACTTTTTTCCGGTGTCAAATGAAATTTTTGGTGGGATTTGATTGAGGGTTGTGGTTATCACACAGGGCATCACGCAAGTTTTACAATCAGTTATAGACTCGAAACACGAAGTGGTGGGAATTGTTGATTGTGCCCCAACAAACGAACCAAATAAATTTCTCAGAGCAACAGGAATGTTTCTTACAGGTATTCACTATTCGTTTACCTCGAATCCTTTAAGCTTAGAACTGTTCTCCAGAAAACTGCAGATCCCTTATTATTATCTCAGAAAAGGGGACAGTAAGAATCTGGAAAAATGGATCCGGTGTGTGGAACCTGATCTTATCGTTATATATTCTATGTCTTACCTGTTGAAGGAGAATATCTTCAATATTCCTTTATATGGTACTATTAACCTTCATCATTCGTACCTTCCGGAGTACAGGGGACCAAATCCGCTGTTCTGGGAATATTATGATTATATACTTGATCCCGGTATAACCCTCCACTATGTGGATAAGGGAGAAGATACAGGGGATATCATCTGCCAGGAACGTGTCTTTATAAGTTCTGGGGAGAAACTCGAAGAAACCGGTCAAAAGTTAGTCTCTACCGGAATTAAACTGCTCTCAGAGGCGATGGAGGCTCTTGAAAACGGGAGTGTTGGGATTAAACAGCAGCCAGTTGACACTCCAACACGAAGAGCCAGAAAAATCAAACCCGAAGAATATAATAAGCTAATAAAGTGGGAGGATTGGAGTGTCGAGAGGGTCTTTCATTTTTTAAACGGCACTCCGAAGTATCATTCTACTCTGTTGAAGAAAAACAGCCTGTACAGGCTGGGGTTCAGTATCAGGGTTCTTGATTACGAAAATTGCAATACTTCCGGATATAATGTCGGTGATCTCTATAAAGAAAAATCAGGATCTTTTTTCGTCTGTAGAGACGGAAAAATATATGTTGAGATAAAGCCTTCTCTCGATAACCTTTTTACCAAAATTTATCCCTTTATCTCCTGAGCCTGATCTTTATAATGGAGAATCAGATCTTCAGCCCATTTCAAAGGAGCAGGTTCGAAGCTTATGACACTCTCCTGATCATAGGCTCCTTTCCATGTAAGGAAATCAGCCATCATGAAATGTTCGGTTTTTGTCAGCATGGCTATTTTTACTTCGTCAGCGCAGACAAAAAGTCGCTTCTTTTCCTGGTTCAGATAAAGTTTTAGTTCTTTTTCAAAGTCGTTTTTTAGCCTTTCATAAATTCTTTTTGTTACTATAAGGGTAATTTCAGCATCGTTATTCTCAGTCCGCAGAAACGTCTCCAGAAATACCGGATGGAATATCGAAGATAGAGATAGTATGTTTGTTGATTTTTCCATATTTTCCAGAAACACTGCAGGAGTCTCGAAAATTTTGTCGGGATCGGGTTTTACAAGAGAATAAGGTTTTAATTCGTTAAGCCTCTTAAGAAAGGCTGGAGACAAACCAGTCAGATCACGCTCCTGCCAGAAATCCTTATGTTCCTCAATAACCTCAAGAATGTCAATCAGGGGTTTCATTTTTTCGACCAGAACTTCTGCCAGAGGGGTAAGCCTGTATTCCCTATCCTCCTGCAAAACTAGAAACTCCTCCTTTAATTTTTTGATCTGGGGAAGCATCCCTGTCGGGGTAACATTAAGAATATCTACGATCTCTTCTAGTGTTTTCCCTCCGTCTCTTAGAAGGAGTAAAAGGTCCTTTCTTTTCTGGGACATAAAGAGCAGTTCTATCAGCATTTTATCCATTGGTCTCACTTTCCAGATTCCCTTTTCTACTGGAGAATTTATTTTTTACTCCTCCTGAACTCATGGAGTTTTCTAAAAGGAGGCTGTTCTTTCCGGAAATAGTATTAAAGGTCTTTAATTTAAGGGTCTTTAATTTAAAGACTTCTTTAAAATAATAGTTTAACTGCGTCATATTAAACAGACAAGGCTTTTAAATTTGTTTTTAAAGCATTTCTTTTTTAGTCTTTTTCGGAACTATTTTTTTAACAAGATAAGAAAACTTAAAGTCTATGGTCTGAATTATATAATCTCGAAGGTAGAGTCTGGAAACAAGTGCTCCTTAAACCGTAAATTTCCTTTCAATGTACCGGGTTCCGGATCCGGGAGGGTTTTACATAGAATCGTTTAGATGTGTGCTTACTAACTGGGATTACATTTACAACCTGTGCCGAAACATTTCAAGAGAAATCAAAAGTTCGGGGTATGAGCCGGACGTTATTATCGCGCTTGCCAGAGGAGGCTGGTTTGCAGGACGTGTGCTGTGTGATTTCCTGGGGCTTGATGACCTGTCCAGTCTGAAAATCGAGCACTACATTGGGACTGCAGCTATTGACACTGGTGAACCCTATATACGGTACCCTCTCTCAAACAATGTAATGGAAGGCAAAAAAGTGCTTATCGTAGATGACATTGTAGATACCGGGGAAAGTATGATCAGTGCTAAGGCTTACGTAGAATGCAGGAACCCAAAAGAGGTCCGAACCGCTTCCTTACAATACCTGGGGAGCTCGAAAATCGAGCCTGATTATGTAGGAGAGCGGCTTGAAGACTGGGCCTGGATTGTCTATCCCTGGAATTTTATGGAAGACATGATAAGTATTCTGGCAAAAAGCATGAGAAAAAATCCTCAAAAACTCTGGAGTCTTGAAGATCTTAAACACAGCCTCTACGTAAACCATGCCCTTGACCCCGTAGTTTTTGAAATCACTCAACCTGGCAGGCTTCCGGAAGTTCTGGAAGAAATGGTTCGAATCCATAGAACCAGTTCTGAGGTTATTGATGGGAAGGAGTACTGGAAACTTCTATAAAAAGGTCTACTATTTGTTTGTACATAGTTAGTTTGTGCATAGTTAGTTTGTGCATAGTTAGTTTGGGTATCATCAATTTGCATATTAATGGCTTACATTAGATACCAGGAAAACTAAGAATTATGCCTTCTACTGATAAAAGGAGGTTTGCAGCCGGTAAGGGTAAAACGTCCCCCTTTTCAAAAGCAAATCTTTCGTTTAAAACTACTACTAAAAAAGTCGTAAATACAAATATACATATTTATTAAAGGTATTTATTCAAGAGACCATTTAAGGTATACTGATATAAGTGCCAATCTCGTATAAAGAGTAAATCTCATATTTCGTTAAGGCACCCATTTAAGTCACTCATTTAATATAAATTTAAGACATGTACCTAAGACATGTACCAAGTAAGCTATTTACTGTACGGTTATAAGACTTGCAGCAATTAAGTTCATATTATTGATTACCGGTGAACTCATGCCCCATAGATGTACCAGATGCGGAACCATTTTTGAAGACGGGGATTCTGTAATCCTCAGCGGCTGCCCGAGCTGCGGCTGGAATAAGTTCCTCTATGTGAAAATAGAACCAGAAGGTTTGGAAAACCAGGGAAGGCCCGCTCTGGAAGAACAAAAATTGGATCTGGAAGCCTCTCTGGACGAGGCTGTCAGGAATATTGATGAGGCCCTTGCATCTGGAGAAATAGACAGGGGGCAGCAATCAGAAAATGAAAACAAAACTGAGGAAGAGAGGGTGGAATCTGTAAGGATTCTCGGGCCTGGCTCTTATGAACTTAATCTGGATTCCCTTTTAGAGCGAAAAGAACTTGTTATGGCAATCAGGGAAGAAGGTTCATATGCCCTCCACCTGCCCTCTGTTTTTAACCAGCAGAAGGAAAGACAAAAAGATAAATCAAAAGCAAAAAAGCATAGATAATTCTGATCATTTTCTTTTTTGTCAACCTTTCCATTTTAATCTCATCTTCAAAACTTTTTCACGTTCTTTAATGCTCTATTCTTTCAGTCTAACTTTTTATACTTATTTCTCTTATCCTGAAGTTTTTTTATTTCTTTTATTGGCGTTATAGTGCCAATGTACAAAAGTATGAACTAAAAGAACAAAGTTCTTCTAGGAAGAGCGCAGATCTATTCTTGGTTGGAGTGTTTGTTATTTATTATCTCCAAGTTGGGGGATTCGAATGAAATTAAGTAGTACAATAATAGTACTTACAGCCTTCCTGACTCTGGCTGCTTTTTCAGTATTTCTGGTTTTAGCTGATGACAATAGCAAAGCTAAAACTTCTGAATATTCTGGAACGCAGCTTGATGAAATTGTTTTTAATGAAAGCTCCTTCAAGGAATTTTCAGGAATCCCTGGAGACAATATCGTTCAGAAGATCGAGATTCAGGATAGTTCGCTTGAGTTCCAGGGACACTGGGATGGGTTTGAAACTGTTACAATAGATGTTCAGGAATTCGAGAATGCCGCTACAAATGGGAATGTTAATCTCAGGTTA
This sequence comes from Methanosarcina sp. 1.H.A.2.2, assembly GCF_000979975.1. Taxonomy (NCBI): domain Archaea; kingdom Methanobacteriati; phylum Methanobacteriota; class Methanomicrobia; order Methanosarcinales; family Methanosarcinaceae; genus Methanosarcina; species Methanosarcina sp. 1.H.A.2.2. The sequence goes on along the minus strand of NZ_JJQL01000030.1, from coordinate 69,677 downwards.
TTGGAGAGAGATTTTGAAGTAAAAATCGAGGAGATTTCCAGACTTAACGGAGGGAAGTCATATCGCTATTCGGGGTATGTTAAAGGAATCCCTCAAAGTAAGGCAACTTTCTATGTATGCGGTGAGCTATTTAGCGGTTCCATAGAGTTTGAAGACCTGATGTATAATATTGCAGTTACCTCTGAGCAATATAATGGGAAAACTGTTCATACTGTATTTATAATTGACTGGAAACAAGATCAAGAGAGGCTCATACACTCGTTGAATCCCATCAGGCTCATTTTTATCTCTGGTTCAGCAGGAAGTTTTTCTGAGATTGAAAAATGTACGGTCGATGAAGACTGCATATTCGAAGAAATAGCGCCCGGCTCATCTAACATACTGCATATCGACCTCATAGACCACCCGGAATCTCCGATGGCAACCGGGATTGAATCTGCCTGAGGAGGTTTAATACATATGCAGGAAAAAGCAAAAAGTGTAATTGCAATCATCATTGGCATGGCAGTATTATACTGTGCTCTTCCTCTATTCTATGAGACTTTTAATTATTATCCTCCCATGAAAGAGGATACGCCTTACAGAAGGACTGTACAGATATGGAACACTCTTACAAATCAAAGAGTAACCCTTGACACTGAAATTCCTTCAATACCTGTAAATCAGCTTCCGGTGTATCAGGGGAAATCTTCCTCAAGCACCCTGAATGTCAGTTTTATTAGCTCCAGCGAGTCTTATAATAACAGATCTACCGGGGAAATCTATTTCCTTGTCACGAATAATGAGATTGCGGAAAGCAGGTTTAACTTAACCGATAGTGCTACTGATCTGGAATCCATACAAATAGCAAGTTTTCAAACAATGGGTTTCAATGACTCCGGTAAATACATAATCCAGCAGGTAAGAAACAGAAACTTCGTCACTCAGAAGGGTAATCTGCCGATGTTTTCACTGGGAAGGATCAGGATCACTGATGTCAAATTTGTTTATTTCAACGGTTTTGACACTTATCCCTACAGATATGACGGTCAAACTACATATTACCCGACCTGGAAAGTCACGGCTGAAACCTCAAATTACGGGGATGAAGTTTTGATGATTAAGGCATTTTAACGACCGGGTAATAAATGTTGCCCGGTATCTCATACCTTATAGCCATTTATCCTGTTTTTCCAGATCAGGTCTCTTATCCCTTTTTCTTTTCATGATGATTGATGCCATCCCAACAGTGGCTATTGTCATAAAGCAACCGTTGAACGGCATCTCTCTTAACCGCGTCCCCGGCTCTTTCCCCATTTCCTGTGAACTGCCTTCAGGTGTGCTGAGTTCACTGGAGCCAATAAGAGTATCATCGGAACTGACCAGAACCTTTCCCAGCTGGTTTGAATCTATACTATTATCTTCAAGCTCATTATTGCGGCTCGCTTCCGCAAGAAAAATTCCGTATTTTCCGTTTGAGTATATCGAATTATTCTTCAGCATATTGTTGTCACTTGAAATGCCGATGTAGATGCCGTAAGCCGTGTTATTTGAAGCGGTGTTGTTGCTCAGGATATTGTCACCTGACCCTCCCCATTCAAAAATAGCATCATCATCAATTTCAGTTCCCTCGTTCCAGAGATGAATTCCGTTTGCATTATTCCGGTTCACGAAGTTGTTATTGAGAATATTATAGTCACAGTCCATCAGGCCGATCCCGTGGTTTACGTTATTCGAAGCATTATTGCCGTTCACTGTGTTATTATTAGAGTAAAGTAAAAAGATGCCATCCATGCCATTAAAGTTTATAGTGTTGTTTTTCAGGGTGTTGTTCTTCGAAAATCCAATCAAGATGCCGTTTCTTTTGTTCAAGTTTACTGTGTTATTGCTTATTGCATTGTCAGCAGAAGATTCAATGCCTATTCCGTATTTCTCATTATCCAGTATGGTATTGTTCCTTATGGTGTTGTTATTTCCCTGGATTTCAATGCCTATTGTGTTTTCGGAGACTGTATTTCCGTCTATCGTGTTATTGGCGGAAGAATAAATTATTAAAATTCCTGCGATATTGCCTGACGCATGATTGCTCCTGACCGTGTTGTGGTCCGAAGACCTGAGTATAATGCCAGCGTCGTTGTTCTTCGGAAGCTTGTTGTTAATAAGGGTGTTGTTGCTGGAATCAATTAAAAGAATACCTTCCCTGTTGTTTGAGATGTAGTTGTTATCAATTATGCAGTTCTTTGTCCCGTCAAGATAAATCCCATATTTATAGTTCCCCGGAATTCCCGAGGCATCTTTTATTTTAAATCCTCTAATTGTCACATTATCCGAAGCAACTTTGAAAACATGCTCTTTTTGAGTGGCAGCCAGGACGATGGTATCTTCCGGATTTCTGGATTTTGATATGATTCTTAATTCCCTGTCGACGACAATATTCTCCTTGTAAGTGCCGGGATAAACGAGGACTGTGTCTCCTGGATTTGAATTATTTATTGCTTTCTGTATTGATTTGTAATCCCCTTCCCCACCGTTGTCCACTTCAATGGTATCTGCTGATGTTGGGCCTGTCAATAACAGAAAAATGAGTCCGATGAAGACGCAAATTTTGATTTTCACATTCCGGTTTAGATACAACAGAATCCTTCCTACCAAGCTCGCTTTTTCAGTTAAAATAAGTTTCTTATGTTATTTGTTTATTGTGGTTTTTTGCTCTTCGCAGTTTTTTTCTATCTTCTTTTTAGCGATTTTCATACAAAGCGCGGGTCTCAATAACATCTATATACTATGCATGCTAACTAAAGGTTACTAACTAATCATTACTACTTCACGGTTAGTTCAAATTCAGTATTAAGATAAGAGCTCCCTTACAGGGGGTTTTCAGTAAAATTCTACTTTGGGGAATTTACTCAATCTCCGAGCCCGGGGATCAACGTACACAGGAACGCAACTGAAAAACAGGCAAGGAAAAAAAGCACTGCAGGAACGTAGCCGAAAATCGTTGTTAAAGGTGTGATGGCTGTAATGATTATACCTCATAAACATCATAATCCTTTATCTGAAAGACGCAGAATAAGTTAAAAGCCAGAACCTGTTGCTTTGGCATTCGTTGCTGGAATACATCATAACATTTCAGGAATCACAAGAGGGAAAAACATGGACCCGGCAAAATTACTTGACATCCTGGGGAATGAAAACCGCAGGAAGATAATTCAGCTTCTTGCAAACCGCCCCTGCTATGTCAGTGAAATTTCAGGCAGGCTGGGGGTAGGACCAAAGGCGATTATCAGTCATCTGAGCTTGTTAGAACAGGCAGGGCTGATCGAGTTCAGTGTGGATGAGCAGAGGCGCAAGTACTTCAATATTGCAAATAACATGAGGCTTGAGGTTTCCGTATCACCTTATGCATATACAATGTCTCTTCAGGACATTCATTTTGACAGGGAGAATAAAGGGGAAAGATCTGCTGTCGAGAAGAATGAAACTGTTGCTAGAGATGAATCATCCTGCTTCTTCCTTAAACTGAGCGACAAGCTCCGGGAACTTAAAGCAAGGCAGGAAGAGCTTGTGCAAATGCAGAAAAAGCTACAGGTTGAATATACGGAACTGATGGACAGATGCCTGGACTCAATTGAAGAGGTTGCCAGAAACCCTGTAGAATGTGAGCTCCTGTTCGAGCTTCTGAAAAATGAGGCTACATCGGCTGTCCTCTGCTATAACCTGCGTCTTCACCCTAGCATTATAATGTCTAACCTTACGGACCTTGCAGAAAGGGGTTTTGTTGAATACACGATTAAAAATAACCAGCAGTACTGGAGAGTATGTGAGACCGGGGTTGAGAATAAATGACTGAAGAAATGAATCTGAGAGTAGCTGAGGCGTATCATAAAGATGTGGGTAGGGGAATTGCAAGAATCGATATCCTTCTGATGCAGCAAATGGATCTTGTGAGCGGAGATATAATTGAAATCTCAGGTAAATCCAGGACTTATGCAATTGTCTGGCCTAATGTCGAGCGCGGGCAGGAGAACAGGATCAGAATAGACGGAAACCTGCGCAGCAATGCAAAGGTTGGAATTGATGACAGGGTTACGATCCAGAAGGTCCAGGCAAAGCATGCGCAAAGGGTCACACTTGCTCCATCCCAGCCTGTCAGGCTTGTGGGCGGCGCCCATTACATCCTGAGAATAATCGAGGGCAGACCTCTGAACAAAGGTCAGCAGATCAGGGTTGAAACTGTAAATAACCCCCTTACTTTCATCGTAGCATCTACAAGACCCACAGGGCCGGTTGTTGTCACCAAAGACACTGAAATTGTTATCAAGGAAAAATCATTTGAGGAAATCAAGGCTCCGGAAGGCATCTCATACGAGGACATCGGGGGGCTCAGGCGGGAAATTCAGCTTGTCAGGGAAATGATTGAGCTGCCAATGAGGCACCCTGAACTCTTCCAGAAGCTGGGAATTGAGCCTCCTAAAGGAGTCCTTCTTCACGGCCCTCCCGGAACGGGGAAGACGTTGATTGCAAAGGCAGTCGCAAGTGAAACTGATGCCAATTTCATCACCATAAGCGGTCCTGAAATCGTTTCCAAATATTATGGGGAAAGTGAACAAAAGCTCCGTGAGATCTTTGAAGAGGCTGAGAAGGATGCACCTTCCATTATCTTCATAGACGAAATTGACTCCATTGCTCCCAAACGCAGTGAAGTTACCGGAGAAATGGAACGAAGAGTAGTTGCTCAGTTGCTCTCCCTGATGGACGGGCTCAAGTCCAGGGGGGAAGTCGTGGTCATAGCTGCCACAAACCGCCCTAATTCCATTGATGAAGCTCTCCGCCGCGGTGGAAGGTTTGACCGGGAAATTGAAATTGGAGTTCCTGACCGGAACGGCAGAAAGCAGATTCTCCTGATCCACACCAGAGGGATGCCTCTTGAAGATGAAGTGAACCTTGGTGAAATTGCAGATGTGACCCATGGTTTTGTGGGAGCGGACCTGTCCTCGCTCTGCAAGGAGGCCGCGATGCACGCCCTTAGAAGGATCACTCCTGAAATCGATATCGAAGAGGAGATCCCACAGGAAATCATTGACAACCTGGTGGTTACGAAGGAGGACTTTAGGGAAGCCCTGAAGAACATCGAGCCTTCGGCCATGCGAGAAGTCTACGTTGAAGTTCTGCATGTGGGCTGGGATGATATAGGCGGCCTTGAGAAAGCAAAACAGGAACTTATCGAGTCTGTGGAATGGCCCCTTAAGTATCCCGAAATGTTCAGGGCTGTCAGTATAAAGCCTCCGAGAGGTGTACTGCTTTTCGGGCCTCCGGGGACAGGCAAGACTTTGCTCGCAAAAGCTGTTGCAAGCGAGAGTGAAGCCAACTTTATAAGTATAAAAGGCCCCGAACTGCTCAGTAAATATGTGGGTGAATCCGAGCGTGCAATCCGGGAAACATTCCGAAAAGCAAAGCAGTCTGCCCCGACTGTAATTTTCTTTGATGAGATTGACTCCATTGCTCCGGAAAGAAGCTCTGTTTCCGATACTCACGTCTCCGAAAGAGTGGTAAGCCAGATCCTTACAGAACTTGACGGGGTAGAGGAACTCAAGGACGTGATCATAGTTGCTGCTACAAACCGGCCGGATATGGTAGACCCTGCTCTCCTCAGACCTGGCCGTTTTGACAGGCTTATTTACATCAGGCCGCCCGAAAAAGAAGGCAGGGAGAAGATCTTTGAGATCCACACAAAAGAAAAACCTCTTGCAGAAGACGTAAACCTCTCAGAACTTGCTGATCTGACCGAGGGATATGTGGGTGCGGATATCGAAGGAGTCTGCAGGGAAGCGGCAATGCTCGCCCTCAGGGAAATAGTTACCCCCGGTATCAACCGAAAGGACATCCAGGAGAAGATAGGGGACGTTAGGCTTTCCAAAAAACACTTTGAAAAAGCAATCCGCCGTGTAAAGCCTACAATATCCAGAGAAAACCTGAGTGCGTATGAGAAGAGTGCCGAACTCTTTGCCAGGTATGCAACTGAGTTTGAGGAAGAATCTTCCGAAGCAAAAGAACAGGAAAAGGAAAGCGAGGGAACAGAAGTTCCGAGTTTTCCGCAGTCCGAATGAGGCTTTGCCTGACATACCGGTTAATACCGGTCTTTTTAATTTTAGTGGAAAATAACCATTTCAATTAATAACCTTACTGATTTGGGTAATACTCACTTAAGAAACTCAAGACGCATAACTTAATAATGATGTGATGAGATGGACAGAGACAGGAGAAAAAGAAGTTTTTTCGATGAAATATTCGGAATTGATCCCCTTAAGGACATGGACGAAATGTTCGAGCGCCTTAGCAGGGCTATGGGCATGAGTATGGATAACTTCGGGCAGCACCCTTTTGTTTACGGTTTTTCCGTAACCCAGCGGGCAGGGGAAGAGCCTGAAATCCGGGAATTTGGGAATATCCCTATGTTTGAACAGATGGAAACCGGAGAAAAACGCTATCTTGACATAAGAAAACCCCTTATTGATGTACTGGAATCCGAGGAAAAAGTCCACGTGGTTGCCGAGATGCCGGGCATCGAGAAAGAAAACATTCAACTGAACGCAACTGATTTAATACTTGACATCGAAACATTAGATGGGAATCCAAAATACTCCGAACGTGTGGAACTGCCCGTAAAGGTGGACCCCCAGAGTGCTAAAGCCACATATAAAAATGGTGTGCTGGAAGTTACCTTTAACCGGCTGGAGTCCAGTTCCCGAACTTCAATCGATATAGAGTGATTTTTCGGGAGCGAGAGGAAAATCAGAGGTAATAATGGTGGGCATAAGAAAAAGAAAGGATTTCTTTGAAGATTTTGGGTCTGAACTTTTTGACAACCTGGAAGAGATGATCGAAGCCCTCCTGGAAGAAATGGGAGAGTCCGTTCCCTTTGTTTACGGATTTTCTATCATTCATCGCCCGGGGGAAGATACTGAACTCCGGGAATTTGGAAACGTTCCGGAATACTCTCAAAAAGAAGAGAACTTCTTTGCCTCAGAAACAAAAGAACCTTTAATTGATATATTTGAAAACGAGGACATGGTGCACGTACTTGCAGAATTTCCGGAGGTTGAAAAGAAAGATCTCCTGCTGCACGCTACCGCTCAGCACCTTGAAATTAAAGTCATTGGGCTTTCTGAATATTCGGAAGACGTGGAACTCCCTGTCCTTGTGGATCCGAAGAGTGCAAAAGCAAGTTACAAAAATGGAGTGCTTGAGGTTACCTTCAGGCGCTGCCCCGAGGAAAGTCCTGTAGCAATAGAGATCAATTAATTCGAAAAGACAGAGGACCGTTTCAGGGCGAAGGACAGGAAACAAAAGCCTGAACCCTGATAAATATGTTGAGTATAGAATCAGCATATAGAAGAATTATTATTTTTCTTCTCATATTATAGAAGAGAAAATAATTCTGAACCTTTTTTCATATTATAGAAGAGAAAATAATTCTGAACCTTTTTTCTCATCAGGCTCGTATTTACTGGCGTTTTACGGATCTTTGTGTTTAGTTTGCTGTACCTTTTTAACTTAGCATGGGCAGTTTTTAAATTATCCGTCCTTTTGCAATGCTCTTGAAATTTTTTAAGTACGCCCTTTATATTTTTTAATTTTTATTCTTTTATCGAGAATCCATTCCTTAACACATTTCTAGAACATTTCTCTGACCGTTTCAAAACCAGAAGGTTTCGAATAATTATGTTAGATATACTCTTTTCCTTTTTGTGACCTTTTTTTGTCCGCTGTTTCTTTTTTTTGACAAAAAACTTTCGTTCGAGTTTCTTTCTATTTAGATTTTTTTTACTTTCAATGCACATATTTCTCTTTTTTATCTATTTGATTCATTTTATACGTAAGTTTCAATTTTTTGATATATACGCATATATATTTTAAAACTGACTTAATTTCACTGAACCTGCTACTGAATCATTCTCTATTGCTTTCTCAAATTAGATCTACTGATTCACAGTTTTAGTGAGCTAAATAAATTATACTGATCAAGGGGGTTACTTATTAACTAATTTCATTAATTATTCTGATTAAATTGCTACTCCAAAATGAAATTTTTTTCTTCTGACCTTTATTTTCATATTTTTTTTCCTCGAAATTGCTCTTTTCTTGATAGTGTTTTTTGGAAATGTTCAAATATTTGAGAATCCACATGGAAATTAGTAAACCAGATGCTATCGGTTTTATACCTTTATATTTATTTAGTTCTGATTTGGATTATTGTACATCGTTCCATTAAACCCCTATTATGATAAAATCGGTAGCGTTAAGAACTGAGAAAAGCTAAAATTTCAATGAGAAAAGTGGGATGTAATTTCAATTACGTAAAAATCTGCAGTTTTGAAAGGGAGGTATTTGCTGTAATCAGGGAACAATTTGGCAAGATTTAGCGCGCAATTTTGACGCAAAATAGTTTGCTTGATGCTGAAGATGCATCCAGTAAAAACCGAAACATTTTTACTATATGACAAAAGAGTATACGCGAGGAAAATATAAGATTACATTATATCTTTATTTTCTATGTGGATTGAATTCTGGATTGAAACTTTTGAACCTGACTAGTGTTCACTATTAAATAACCAAAAAACTACAGAGGTTGGGTTGATGATTCATGGATCCATTTAATGCAATAGTAATAGCTGTCTTTTTACCATTTATACTTGCATGGACATTACCTGTATTATATAGAGTATTCAAACAGAGGATTGGCTGGATTTCGGCACTTATCGCATTTACGTGTTTTGTGTTGAACGCCCAGGTAATCCCGTACGCTATGGCAGGCACTCCTGTTAAGGGTTCGTGGGACTGGTTACCGGCAGCTGGTCTATCCTTAGACTTTTACGGAGATGGCATGGCCGTTCTCCTGGCATTAATCGTTTCAGGCGTTGGTGTTATCATCATGTCCTATTCAAACGGTTATATGTCCACAAAGGAAGACCTGCCAAGGTACTACCAGTGGCTCTTACTCTTTATGGGTGCAATGCTGGGCATTGCCTATACAGATAATACTATCCAGATGTTTATTTTCTGGGAACTGACTAGTATAACATCTTTTATGCTTATCGGATACTGGAGAGAAAGACCAGAATCCGTATACGGCGCAACCAAAGCCTTTCTGATAACTGCCGGTGGCGGACTTGTCATGTTCGCAGGCTTCCTGATGCTCAGGGTTGTTACAGGCACCTATGGTATCTCTGAAGTCGCTCAGAGTTCAGAACTCCTTTCAACATTACACGGAAGTCCGTTTTATGTTGCAGTCCTGGTTCTGATCTTCATTGGAGCTGCTTCCAAATCTGCACAGGGCCCATTCTATATATGGCTACCCAACGCTATGGAAGCTCCGACCCCTGTGAGCGCCTTCCTGCACTCGGCTACAATGGTCAAGGCTGGTGTCTATCTGGTTGCAAGGATGCACCCTATCCTTTCGGGAACCCCCGAATGGCTGATCCTGGTTTCAGGAACAGGGATGTTCACCATGGTTATGGCGGGCTTCCTGGCTTTCCGACAGACCGATATCAAAGCCATCCTGGCTTACTCGACAATCAGCCAGCTGGCCTACCTGATGACCATGTATGGTTACAGTACGGCTGAACATCCGGGACTGGGTTTTGCTGCAGCAACCTTCCACCTGCTGAACCACTCCACCTTTAAGGCTACCCTCTTCCTGGTGGCAGGTATCGTGGCTCACGAGGCGACAACCCGAGATATCAGAAAACTGGGTGGTTTGCGTAAGGAGATGCCAAAAACGTTCATAGTTGCGGTGATCGCAGCAGCTTCGATGGCAGGTGTCCCTCCCCTCAACGGTTTCCTGAGCAAGGAAATGTTCTATGAAACATCCCTTGAAATCGGAGAACTGGTTTCAGAAACTTATGGAGGTCCATGGGCTATTGTCTTCCCCGCTGTTGCAGTGGCCGGTGGTGTGTTCACCCTGATGTACTCTATCAAACTGATAGACGGGATCTTCCTCGGAGAGAGGACACACGACCACGATGTCCCTCACCACATTCACGATGCCCCCTGGGTTATGCTGGCTCCGGCAGTCTTCCTTGCAGGTCTGATCATCTTCTTCGGGCTCTACCCCAAGTTCCCGGTTGATTATCTGATCCAGCCTGCCTACAGTGGACTTGTCCCACATGCTGATACTCTGCACATCAAGCTCTGGCATGGGATTACCACGCCGCTTTTGATGACGATAGCAACTTTTGCCATCGGTCTTGTACTCTACAAGTTCTATGACTCAATTGCTGCCTGGCAGAACAGTTTCAATGCCAAGCTCCCCTGGATCAGCGTGAACTACTGGTATGATGCAACAGTAAACAATGCAAAGGGTATAGCCGCCAAGTTCGGAGCAGTTACCCAGCCAGGACCTATCGGAGGTTATATCAAAGCTGCAATGCTTTTCATGATCTTCCTGATCCTGTGGCCAGTGTACACCCAGGGTATAAGTCTGGGAAGCATCTTCCCTGAAGGACTGAACTTCAATTCACAGCCTTATGAGATCGTGCTTTATGCTCTGATGATTGTGGCAGCGCTTGGTGCTGCGATAATCCCTAAATATCTGCCTGCGGTCCTGTCTCTCTCGGCTCTGGGTTTCCTGGTATCCCTGCTTTACATGTACCTGAAGGCTCCTGACCTTGCAATGACACAGGTCTGTGTGGAAACACTGTCAACCATTATCTTCATCCTGGCAATCATTAAGATTCCTCAGAAATTCAAGGAACCTATGCCAGCGGGTAAGGTTATGGTGAATTTCGCAATCTCGGCAGTGGTTACATTTGCAGTTTTTGCCTTAATGGTAAACGCAAACGCCGGAATGCTTGCACCGTTTGAGTCCTTCTCTCACTACTTCATGGACAAAAGCCTGCAAATGACAGGTGGGCTTAACGTTGTCAACGTGATAGTCGTGGACTTCAGAGGGTATGATACCATTGGAGAAATTTCGGTTCTTTCCCTTGCAGCTCTTGGTGTCTATAACCTGATCCTGAGCAGAGCAGGAAAAGCTGAGGGAGGTGAAGAAGAGTGACCACGGTAATTACCAAAACGATTGCAAAGATCTGCCTGATGGTGGACATGCTGTACTCTATCGATCTTTTGTTGATTGGTGGGAACAGGCCGGGCGGCGGTTTCATTGGTGGTGTGCTGTGTGCTTGTGGAATCGGACTTATCTACGTGGCATACGGATTCGATGACATCAAGAAAATCTGGAACCCCGACTGGCACACATGGTTTGGCTATGGGCTCCTGTTTGCAAGTATTACGGCATGGTCTCCTTTATTTGCAGGCCACAACTACTTCAGAAGTGCCTTTGATTTCATTCCTGTAGTAGTAGGAGGCATTCACCTTGGTGAGATTGAACTGGTTTCTTCCATGTTCTTTGACCTTGGTGTGTACTTTGTAGTGGTCGGAGGACTGCTATTTATTGTGACTAAAGTAGGAACTGACAAAGCTTCGGAGGGTGGCAAATGAATAACACTCTTCTCGCACTTACCGTTTCCCTGCTCTTTGGAATCGGAACTTTCCTGATTTTCCGCAGGGATATGATGAAAGTCATCATCGGTTTCGGGATCATATCCCACTCCATAAACCTTTACATAGTTGCTGGCGGAGTCTTCAGTGACGGTACGCTTGTACCGATTCTGGAGCACCAGCAAGCTGTTGAGGGCCTTAACCAGGGCCTTATCTATAACGATAACCTGGCAGCTGGAATAATCGGGCCAATAACAACCAATCCGTATACAGCATTCGTGGACCCTCTTGTGCAGGCTCTCGTGCTCACGGCAATTGTGATCGGGCTTGCAACCACTGCTTTCATATTGACCCTTGCGTACCGCATTAATGAAGAATATGGTACTATTGATGTAGGGGAACTCAGGAGGTTGTGGGGATGAGCTTCTTAATGCAGCATCTGCCCATGTTCCTGATCGCCATACCTTTGCTAATGGCCCCTCTTACTATCCTCAGCAAGAATTACCCTGGACTCCAGAAGGCTCTTGATATAATAGTGAGCATCGGGCTGCTGGCTTTAAGCGGGCTGCTGATCTATACGGTCTGGAACGACGGAATAATAGTATATGAGGTAGGTGAGTTCGGAAAGTACGGAATTGTGCTTGTAGCCGATCTTTTGAGCTCAAGTATGGTTGTCCTGAGTTGCCTTATAGGCTGTATGGGTCTGATTTATTCCTACGATTATATAGAGAGTAAATCCCTGAATCTGACCTATCATTCCCTGTACAACCTGATGCTTGCAGGTATCAACGGAATCTTCCTGACAGGCGATATTTTCAACCTGTTTGTCTTCTTCGAGATCATGCTGCTCTCTTCAGGAGCTTTGATCGTTGCAAACGAAACCTCAAAGGTTACGAAGATCTCGGATAAGATGGAAGCTACCATGAAGTACATTGTCCTGAACATGCTCGGTTCAAATGCGATGCTGCTTGCAGTCACTTCTCTGTACGCATCCGTCGGTTCTCTGAACATGGCTGACATTGCACTTAAGGTCAGGATTCTTGCCGATGCAGGTACAATGCCCTGGCACATGTACGCTATTGGTCTGCTTTTCATTATCGTATTCGCTGGAAAAGCAGCAGTCTTTCCTCTGCACTACTGGCTTCCGGATGTTCACCCCACAGCTCCGTCCCCGATCAGTGCGATGCTCAGTGGTGTGATTATCAAGATCGGAGCCTATGGTATACTCAGGGTCCTCTTTGTTATCTTTGCACCTCTCAAAGGAGTGTACGGACCGATCATTCTACTGCTCGCTCTCATCACTATAGGACTTGGAGCCACAGCTGCAATAGGACAGAACGATGTCAAACGTTTGTTAGCTTACTCCAGTGTATCCCAGATAGGATATGTTTTCCTGGGTTTTGGAATGGGAGCGATTGCACTTGATGCAGGTGAAATTGCAGGCGGGACTTTAATCGTTGCGGCATCTTTTGTCTACCTGATAAACCACGCCATTGCCAAGAGCATGTTGTTCCTTACTTCGGGTGGAATTATTCACCATGCGGATACCAGGGACATGCGTAAGATGGGAGGCATGATCAACAGCAATCCCTTAATGGCTTTCTCCTTCCTTGTAGGAGCCATGTCTATTGGTGGAGTACCCCCGATGGGCGGATTTATTGGTAAGTTCTCCCTCTTCGATGCAGGACTCAGATCGGCATTCTATCTCCCTATAGCTATTGCGTTATTATTTGCATTCTTTACTCTGTTCTATATGTTCAGAGGCTGGATGCTTATTTTCTGGGGAGAGAGAGACCCGCAGTACGGGGAGTATTCCCACCACAAACTATCCATGTTGATGGTAGGTCCGATCATGCTGCTGGCAGCTCTTGTGTTCATTCTCGGAATATTTGGAAACCCGATCCTTGAGATTGCACAGACCATAGCGATGCAGATCACTGATCCGCAGCCGTATATTGATGCAGTATTATTGAGGGTGATTAGATGAAGCGTCGTTTGATTACTTACATGGCACTCCCGGTCGTCTGGTGTCTGGTCAGTGGGTATGTAACCATCGGCAGTCTGTTTCTTGGCCTCATCTTCGGAATGGTAGTTGTAGAGCCTTTCAGCAAACTGTACAGGCTGGATGAAGTAGTACACCCGACAGGGGATTGGCTGGCAAAGATTCCCAAGAAAATAAAGTACTTCTATGTGCTGATAAAGGAGATTATAAAAGCCAACATTGTTGTCGCAAAGATCGTTCTCAGTCCCACAATCAACATCAAACCCGGAATTATCGCGGTTCCTATAAGAACCAAAACCAATATAGGCATCACCGGGATTGCAAACACTATCACGTTGACTCCCGGAACCCTGACCGTGGACATTTCGGATGACCAATCCATTCTTTATGTCCATTCTATCGATGCAACCAATCCTCAGGGAGTCCGTGATTCCATCAGGGACGATCTTGAAAAATATGTGCTGGAGGCATTCGAATGATGATCTCACTGGAACAGGCAGATTTCCTGGCGTTGATCGTGATGGTCGTCGCAACAGCTCCCTGTATTTACAGAGTGCTGTACGGTCCGACCCTTGCTGACAGGATTGCGGCAGAAGATGCCATGGGTAATGCTCTGTGTGTTATTTTCGCGCTTTACGCTTATCAGGCAAGTTCGATCTTCCTGATGGACGTAGCCATGCTTCTTGCAATCATTTCCTTCGTAGGAACGGTTATAGTGGCAAAATACCTTGATAAAGGGGAGGTGCTCTAATGGCTGGTGAATTGGCACTTGTTGCAGATATTCTAAGTATCATCAGTCTGCTTATAGGGATCTTTTTCCTCTCTCTGGGTATGATTGGTCTCCTTCGCCTGCCTGATGTCTATAACAGGTTGCATGCAACTACCAAGGTCGGCACCCTGGGAGCTTTCGGAGTTCTCACGAGCATTATTATTCAGGAGGGTATCACTCCCATGGGTGTAAAAGCCTTCACTGTCGCACTTTTCATCCTCCTTACCAACCCGATCTCCGGACACATGATCGCCCGGGCGGCCTACAGGATGGGAGTGAAATGCTGTGACGTCACTTGCATGGATGAATACGCAGGAAAGAGAAGAAAATAAAGCTGAAATAAGAGAGAAGAAAATAAAGATGAAATGAATGTGTTTTTCAAACACATTCATCTTTTTGTTTTTTATCGGGTTTTTGTTTTTCCGATTTATATCTATTCGATCAGGTTTCTGCTTCTTTTTTATCCAGTTCTGCTTTGGTCTTTTGATTCAATAGAATTCCTGTTTGCAGATTCTTTTTCGTTTTTCCCATATAATATCCGTAAAAAATTATGCGGCTTCAAATTTGAGGGGACGAGTTTATTTCAGCAGGATGAAAATCACCCTCGATGTAAAAAAGGCTTATTTTGAAATTGAAAGTCTAATGTTTTTTTGCAAATAATAAAATTTTTTTTGCCTTCTAAAAATAGAGTCGGTTATGTTATCTATTTTCATATCTCATTTATATATACCAGTAAATCCCGGTGAAATTAAGGCTTCCTTTGTCAGATACGCAGAATCTTGACTCTTTTTTAGGAAGCAACTTGAAAGCGGGTCATAACGGGGTCTGAAAAGAGGTCTGAACAGGATTCTACAGGAGATAAGACCAAATTTGAACTCGGAAAAGTCATGAATCAGGAAAGTTCTGATGAAGGACAGAAACGGTCTTAAAAGAGTCTAATTGGACCGAATAACGAATCAGAGCCGCCTTTTAACAAGTGATCCGCCATTGAAGAAGATCCCTTAATTAAAATCATGGATGGAATATTGCCGGGATTCAAACTGGTTTTTTTAAGGGATTATTCAAGACCCTGGGTTCATAAAACCTCAGCAGGAAACCCGTTAAATCTTAGATTTAGCGGGCAGTTGACAGGATATTTTCCGAGCAGCCTTTATTATTTACCTTTTCTTCCTTTCAATATTTCTTCCCCTCTATTATTTCGTACCCCTCAATATTTTGCCCTCCTGCAGAACCTTATACTCCTGCAAAATTCTGATCGGCTATGTTATATTTTTTTGAAAATAAATATTAACTATGAAACTAGGTTTAGGAATCGATACTGGTGGAACATACACTGACGCCGTTTTAATGGATCTTTCAGAAGGCAGGATTCTTGATTCTAATAAAGCACTAACGACGCATTCTAATCTGGTTGAAGGGATCGAAAACGTAGTTGCAGGCTTAAAACAGGAGTATCTGAAGGATATCAGACTGGTCTCAGTATCCACAACTCTTTCTACAAACTCCACACTGGAAGGCAAGGGCCATCCAGCAGGCCTGATCCTGGCAGGGTATACAGTCAATGGAACTATCCCGGCGCGTGAGACAATTTCCATAGATGGCGGCCACGATTCAAAAGGAAATGAAGTTAGCTGCCTTGACCTTAAATCTGTGGAGCAATTCGTTAACGACACCAGAGGCAGGCTCTTCTCATATGCCATATCTTCTTACTTTTCCGTACGGAACCCGGAACATGAACTTTCTATAAAAAAAATAATAGAACGGCTGACCGATAAACCCGTGGTCTGCGGGCACGAACTTTCCCTGAGCCTGGGAGCTTACGAAAGGGCAGTAACCGCAGTTCTGAACGCTCGCTTGATCCCGATAACTTCCCAGTTCATCCGGGCTGTTCTATCGGTAATGGAAGCAAGAAATATCAAAGCTCCTATGATGGTAATGAAATGCGACGGCTCCCTTGCACGCATAGAAGAGGCTCTTGAAAAACCTGTGGAGTCTATTTTTTCAGGCCCTGCCGCAAGCCTTGTAGGGGCTGCCCATATAAGTGGCTTGAAAACCTGCGTGGCTGTGGATGTAGGAGGCACGAGCACCGATATCGCTCTGATAGAGGACGGAGTTCCCGAGATCAGTGAAAACGGGGCTGTAGTGGGAGACTGGAAAACTATGGTCAAGGCGGTCAGGATAAGAACCTCAGCTATGGGAGGAGACAGCCACGTCTGGGTACAGAGAAAACTCTATATTGGCCCTAACCGGGTTATTCCGATCTGCCTTGCGGCTTCAGATTATCCTCTCCTTGAAGACAAGTTGAGGAATGCTGAAAAAATTTCTGATAGGATAATGGATGATATCTTCCAGCCAGCAAGCTTCTTTGTCAGGAGTGGGAACCCGAGGTCTGATGATGACATACAGGCCCTTAATTACTCTATCGAATTTGAACTGGAAAACCATGAACGTCAGATCTTTGACGCTATAGGATATGAGCCGGTTTCAATATCCGATATTGCAGAAGCAATTGGAAAACATCCCCTGCAGTTTGTAAAGGTTCTGCGTTCCCTGGTCCAGAAACGCTGCATCTGCCATATAGGTTTCACACCTACGGATGCCCTCCATGTGCTTGGAGAGTATGAAATGTGGAACAGTACCGCCTCCTGGCTGGGAGCAAAACTTCTTGGCAGCTACCTCGGGCTGGATCCTGAAAGTTTTTCCAGGGAAATAAAAAGAAGTTTTGCAAAAAATATTGCTCTTGACCTGCTGGCATTCTTTGCAAAAGACCTCAAGCGGGAAGACCTTGAAAAACTGCTGGCAAGCTCACGTTTCACAAAGTTCAAGATCAATATTCCGGTCATAATGATCGGGGCGCCTGTCAAAGCCTATGTGCCCGAACTCAGAGAATTTATCGATGCAGATATCCGTATTCCGGAATTCCATGAGGTCGGTAATGCTGTAGGAGCCCTGGCTGGTAACATCGTCAAGAGAAGTGAAATTCTAATCCGCCCGGCAGGTTCCGGAACCGAGCAGTATCATGTGTTCTCTGAAGTAGAAAGGAAGGTTGCAGATAATTATCTCGAGGCTGTGGACTATGGGCTGGAGCTCATGGAAAAACTGATTTTCGACCATATGGACGGTTACGGGCTTCAGAAAGAGCAGGTCCGGTTTGACCTTGAAAGAAAGGATTTCACTCCAGGTTTCGGAGCCCAGAAAGAGACCCGCCTGATGGGCCTTGGTATCGGAAACCCTTTGAAGCTGGAGCAGTAAAGAACCTTAAAATTATTTTCCAATTAGAGAACTGCTCTTATTAGGGGGCTGTAAAAGACTTCCGAATAGAACCTCAGTTCTCATAATATTCTTTTTGTTTCCCTCCTCCTTTTTGGAGATTACAGGAGGTCCCTCTTTTTTCCTTCTCCTCCAGTCCCTTTTTCTGGTCCGGTCAGGTTTTTCGGTTCTGATAAACAAATTTTTATTTATGTTCAGTTACCTCCTTCAATCAGAACTATTATTCTATATAACTGGATTTTATTCTGCAAAATTGCTTATTCCAAAGGAGTGACGAAAATGCGCAGGGACTACATCGACATGGGCTACAGCCCAAAAGACACAGATATGGTCTGTGAATTCCACATTGAACCGTCAGCAGGAGTAAATTTTGAGGAAGCTGCCACCCACATGGCAGGGGAAAGCTCTATAGACTCCTGGACTGAGATTTCCACATTGAGTCCCGAACTTGCAGCGAAATTAAAACCTCACGTTTTTTACCTGGACGAAGAATCGCAGACCGTAAGGGTGGCTTACTCGGAAGATCTTTTTGAACTGGGTTCGGTCCCCCAGGTGCTGAGTGCTGTTGCAGGAAACATCTTCAGTATGAAAATCGTTGACAATCTCAGGCTTCAGGACATAACCTTCCCAGAGTCAATGCTTCGCGAGTTCAAAGGTCCGAACTTCGGGCTTCAGGGGATCAGGAAACTTGTAGGTGTGCAGGACCGGCCCCTTATTGGGACTATAGTAAAACCGAAGGTTGGCCTGAACTCTGAAAAACATGCGGAAGTTGCTTACAATTCTTTTGCCGGCGGCTGCGACCTCGTTAAAGATGATGAGAACCTTACCGACCAGAAGTTCAATGGCTTTGACAGAAGGGCTGAACTCACCCTGAAAATCGCAGAAAAAGCCGAAGTCGAGACCGGGGAGAAGAAGATGTACCTCTGCAACATCACAGCCCCGACATGTAAGGAAATGTCCCGGCGCTTAAATGTCCTCAAAGACCTGGGTGCCAGCTATGCAATGATCGATATCGTGCCCGTGGGCTGGACTGCCCTTCAGACCCTGCGGGAAGAGGCTGAAGACGCGGGCCTTGCCCTTCATGCCCATCGCTGCATGCACTCGGCCTATACCCGGAACCCCCGCCATGGGATAAGCATGGTTCTCGTTGCCAAGCTCTGCAGGTTGATAGGGCTTGACCAGCTCCACATAGGCACGGTTGTAGGGAAAATGCACGGAGAAAAACATGAGGTACTGACTCTGAGAGATGAGTGTGTGCTAGATAAAGTGCCTGCGGATGAGAGCCAGCATGTCCTTGCCCAGGACTGGGGAGGATTAAAGCCAATGTTCCCGGTCGCGTCCGGAGGGCTTGCTCCTACAATGATTCCTGACCTTTACTCTATCTTTGGAAAAGATGTTATTATGCAGTTTGGCGGTGGAATCCATGCGCACCCAATGGGCACGGCAGCCGGAGCTACTGCCTGCAGGCAGGCACTTGATGCAAGCCTTGAAGGAGTCAGCATGCAGGACTATGCAAAGGACCACAAAGAACTTGAAGTTGCTCTCGAAAAGTGGCTTAATAAATAATGCTGCATAATGAGAACAAGTTACAATCTGTAAAACACAGAAACAATAGCATGATAATAATCAGTAAGGAGTTTACCTTCGGTGCAGGCAGAAAACGGAAATAAAACAAAGACCCGCCTTTTCCGGGTCTCCGAAGAGAACTTTGACGCCATTCTTGACGAGGCTGCAGTGATTATCAGAAGGGGAGGGACAGTCGCCTTCCCCACGGAAACCGTTTACGGGCTTGGAGCTGACGGGTTGAACCCTGACGCCGTCCGGAAAATCTTTGAAGCAAAGGAACGCCCGCCTGGTAATCCTCTTAGCCTGCTCGTCCATTCCAGGGAAGACCTCGGAAAGATCGCAAAAAACATCCCTGAAAAAGCTTTCAGGCTTATGGACGCTTTCTGGCCCGGTCCCCTTACGATTGTTCTTGAGAAAAACGATCTTGTCCCGGAAATTACCTCGGGAAACCTGACGTCGATAGGGCTCCGCATGCCTGACCACAGGATTCCTCTGGAGCTTGTAAAGAGGGCCGGAACTCCTCTGGCTGCTCCGAGTGCGAACCTTTCGGGAAAGCCCAGCCCCAGTCTGGCATCTCATGTCCTGGCTGACCTTACAGGCAGGATTGATGCGGTCATTGACGGAGGGGGAGCAGCTATAGGGCTTGAGTCAACTGTTATCGATATGACGGTCGAACCTCCGGTAGTGCTGCGGCCCGGAGCCGTGGGAATTGACGAGCTTGAAAGGGTCATAGGTAAAGTCAGGCCCGCGTATGGGGAGTCTGAAGCCAGGGCTGGAGAGGCTATGCCTGAAAAGAAGGCAGGTCAGAAATACAGTCATTATGCCCCGGATGCGCAGGTCGTGCTTGTGGAAGGGGAAATAAGAAAGGTTTCCGAAAAGATTGACGCCCTGCTCGAAAATTACCTGCGCGAAGGTAAGAAAGTCGGGCTTCTGCTCAGCGATGAGACCGCAGGCTTTTTTGCTTCTGAAAGATTGAGTGCACATGAATGCTTTTTACTTGGGTCTCGCAAAGGGCCGGAAGAAGCTGCCAGAAGACTTTTTGAAGGGCTCAGGGTTCTGGACGCGAAGGGTCTGGATGTTATTCTGGCTGATGGCTCCTTTAACCCTTCAGGACTTGGAGCTGCACTCCTTAACCGGTTAAGAGAAGCTGCATCCGTAAGACATGCTGTTTAAATTGGTTGTACCGGTTAAATTGCAATAGTATAAGTGAGAGTTTGACAGTCAGATTTGATAGTTATTGGTTGTTCAGGTACCTGGAGAGATCTTCTTGAAAGCAGAAAAAAGAGAAAGGATGGAAAAAATGCGGGCTTATAAAAAAGTCCGGGCGCAGAACAATAAAACAACAGGAGTAAGCCTTGCGATCCTGGCAGCAGGCCTGCTTTTGAAGACTCTTAATATAACAATTCTTGGTATTGATATCGGGTACTATCTTCTCTGGGCAGGGGTTTTTGTCTTCTTTGTGACTTCGATGTCAGGCCTCTTCGCTGCGGGATCCCTGCGTAAGCAGAGATAATCTTTTTTCATTCTTTTCCAAAAAGGGACTTTTCAATATGGGTGAAACAATCGCAAGTGAGGAAATGCATGAATACTTCAACGAGCTTGAGGCAAGGTTAAAAGAGGCAATTGAGGTTGCAAATAGGGCTCGGGCCCGGGGAGGAGATCCGAAGCCCACTGTAGAAATTCCACTTGCCAAAGACCTTGCAGATAGGGTCGAAAACCTTATCGGAGTCAAGGGGGTTGCTGCAAAGATCCGGGAACTTGAGGTCAATATGTCCAGGGAAGAAGCTGCCCTTGAAATCGGGCGCCAGGTCGCCGAAGGGATAGTAGGAAGCTTTCCAACAAAGAAAGATGCCGTGGAAGCCGCTATCCGTGTTTCTATGGCAGTCCTGACCGAAGGGGTAGTTGCAGCTCCCATTGAAGGAATCGATAAGGTAGATCTCGGGAAAAATGACGATGGCTCTCAGTATATCCGGATATTTTATTCCGGGCCCATCCGAAGTGCAGGGGGGACTGCGCAAGCTCTTTCCGTGCTGGTAGGCGACTATGTGAGGCGCGGGATAGGGATTGACCGCTACAAGCCAAGAGATGAGGAAGTAGAGCGCTATGTAGAAGAAATCCTGCTTTACAAGAGGGTTGCAAGCCTGCAGTACATGCCTTCCGAAGATGAAATCCGCCTGATTGTCCGGAACTGCCCTGTTTGCATTGACGGGGACCCGACTGAAGAAGCCGAGGTCGAAGGACACAGGAATCTTGAGAGGATAGGGACAAACCGTGTCCGGGGAGGAATGTGCCTTGTGCTTGCCGAAGGTCTCGCCTTAAAGGCCCCCAAGGTCAAAAAGCACGTCAACAAGTTGAAGATGGACGGGTGGGACTGGCTGGAGATACTTATCGGGGGTGCTAAAAGCGGGGAGAGCGCTGAAGATGAGCACAAAAACAAGATCAAGCCAAAGGATAAATATATCCGTGACCTGATCGCCGGAAGGCCTGTTTTCTCCCACCCTTCAAGGCCAGGAGGTTTCAGGCTGCGGTACGGGCGGTCAAGAAATACTTCGTTTGCTTCGGCAGGGATCAGTCCTGCCAGCATGGTCTTGCTTGACGATTTTATAGCTAATGGGACTCAGCTCAAGGTTGAAAGGCCCGGTAAAGCTGCAGCCATGTCTGCCGTGGACTCCATAGAGGGACCTACGGTAAGACTTTTTTCTGGAGACCTCATCCGTATAGATGATCTAAAGGAGGCATATGAACTCCGCCCACAGGTTGAGGTTATTGTCGATATCGGGGAAATTCTGATCAATTACGGGGACTTCCTGGAAAATAACCACCCTCTCATGCCTTCACCTTATGTTTTCGAATGGTGGCAGTATGATTACCAGGCCGCCTGTCCTGAAAAAATTCCCGAGGAAGAGCTGAAAAATCCATCTGCTTCCCTTGCTCTCAGGCTTGCAGAGGAGTTTAATGTGCCATTGCATCCGAAGTTCACCTATCTCTGGCACGACATAAACCGGAATGAGTTTGAAGCTCTCAGAAAATTTGTGGCTGAAAAAGGGAGCTTTCTGGCAGGTGAGGTGGCCGGGGCAGGAGTCCTTAAACTGCCCCTGGAAGCTTCTCTTGAAGAGAGAATAAAGCCGGTGCTTGAAAAGCTCCTTGTACTGCACAGGGTAAAAGATGACGAAATCCTTATCGAAGAGGCTCTTCCGTTTATTTTATGCCTCGGGCTTGACCATTCCCTCAAAGAAAAAGCCAGTATGCCAGACATAGATGATATGGTGGAAGCTGCAGGTATTTTGAGCGGGTTTAAGGTTTACCCGAGAGCTCCTTCAAGGATAGGGGCACGAATGGGAAGGCCGGAAAAATCTGACCTGCGCAAGATGTCTCCTGCAGCCCAGGTTCTCTTCCCGATAAACAATTCCGGAGGAATTACGCGAAATCTTGTCTCTGCCTCCGACTACACATCCTGCATGAATGGGAAGATAGGGGAAATTGAAGTGGAATTAGGGCTGAGAGAATGCCCTGCCTGCAGGAAAGAAACTTATTTCTGGCGTTGTGAATGCGGAGAATTCACTAATTCCAAACTTTCCTGCTCTCGCTGCAAGATCGATGTAAGGGGTGCGGAGACCTGCCCCAAGTGCGGGAAAAAGCCGACTTCCGTTGCAAACGTAAAATTGGATTTCCGTTCCATTTACAAGCAGGCTTTTGAGAACTTGGGTGAAAGGGAAAAAATGGATCTTATCAAGGGAGTAAAGCGGCTCATGAATGGGCAGATGACCCCCGAGCCTCTGGAAAAGGGAATCCTGCGCGCAAAACATAATGTTTACGTTTTTAAGGATGGAACTATACGCTACGACATGTCAGATATTCCCCTTACTCATATCAGGGCTGATGAACTGGGAATTACGGCAGCCAAACTCCTGGAACTCGGTTACCTGGAGGATATTTGTGGAAAACCCCTTGAGAGGGACGACCAGGTCGTCTGCCTGAAGGTTCAGGATCTTGTGATATCTTATGACGGGGCTGAGTATATGCTGCGTACTGCAAAATACGTGGATGACCTTCTGGTGAAATATTATAAGATTGAGCCCTATTATAATGCCGAAACTATTCAGGACCTTGTGGGGGCATTGCTCATCGGGCTTGCTCCTCATACTTCCGCAGGAGTACTTGGGCGCCTCATAGGGTTTACGAAAGCTTCCGTAGGCTATGCTCATCCTTTTTTCCATGCTTCAAAACGCAGGAATTGCGATGGGGATGAAGATTGCATAATGCTCCTTATGGATGGGATTCTCAATTTTTCGAGGTCATATCTGCCCGATAAAAGGGGAGGAAAGATGGATGCTCCTCTGGTGCTAACTACCAGGATCGACCCCAAGGAAGTGGATAAGGAAGCCCATAATATCGATGTTTCTGCGCGCTATCCTATCGAGTTTTACAGGGCTACGCAGGAGATCAAAAGCCCCACAGAACTTGAACGTATTATGGATCTGGTTAGCAGCCGGCTTGGGACGCCTGAGCAGTACGAACATTTCATGTTTACACATGATACCTCGAACATTGCTGCCGGCCCTCTTAATTCTTCATATAAGACCCTTGGGAGTATGATTGAAAAGATGGAGGCTCAACTCACTCTGGCTAATCGGATAAGGGCAGTAGATGCACCTGATGTAGCTGAAAGGGTTCTCAAGTCCCATTTCCTTCCGGATCTGATCGGAAATCTTCGTTCTTTTTCCAGACAGCGGATGCGCTGCATCAAATGTGGTGAGAAATTCAGGCGCCCACCCCTTACCGGTACTTGCCCGAAATGCGGAGGCAATGTGATACTGACTGTGCATGAGGGATCTGTCCGCAAATATCTTAAAATTTCAAAAGAGATCGGAGAAAGGTACGGGGTTTCCAGCTATACCAGACAGAGGATCGAGCTTCTTGATTATGATATCTGCTCGTTGTTTGAAAACCACAAGGTTAAACAGCTGGGACTTTCAGATTTTATGTCCGGGTCTGCGCGCTGAGGCAAGAACAGAACGTGTTAAGAATATGAAAAGATTTCTTACGGCCGGTAGGGAGGAGATAGGGCAGTCTAAAAGCCGGAGGAAGTTGGAATTTTTACTCAAATGCCTCCAAGCTTTCCTGCCGATTTTTTTCTTCTGGAAAAGAGGCTTTTCATTTTCTGGCCTTTTTTTATTAATGTTTGGCTCTCTCCAGGTCACACTCTTTAACTTTTTATTTTGGGTGAGGCTTTACTTTACAGGCAGCCCCAGGGCGTTAATCTGGCTAATAAGCTCTGTGAAGTTCTCTATTTCCAGTTCCAAAACCTCTTCCCTGGTCATGCCTATGGACATTTCCCCGTCCACGGAAAGATGCTCGGGTCCTCTGCGTACAAGTCTGTCTACCCCGTCTCTTTTGAGGGCTTCTTTGATTTCCAGGTCATGGGCAAAAGCCCTTCCCGGAATAAAGACAGTTTCAGTTACCTCAGAGAGGTCCAGGGTTTTGAAATCTTCAATAGTAATGAGGCATCCGATGTCCTTTTTTAGTGGAACTACGTTTACAGTCCCCCCAAGGGCTTCAAATATTTCCGTAAGCCTGGGGGCTGCAACCTGACCTGTGATGACAGTTGCCTTTTTGGTTACTCCGGGAAGTTTTGATAGGGCTTCTGGAACGTTGCGGATTGCAAAAGGTGAGCCAATTAATGGGTCTTCCAGTGGCGTTCCTGTGATTCTGATTGAAGGATGCTTTTCTGCGGAACTGCGCACAATTTCAGTAAATTCAGAAACCGTATGTGGAGTTATTCCGGGAATGATAGGAGAATTATTGAGAATCAAACCGTTTTCCTGAAAGTTTGCAAATCTCATAAGAATAGCTCCCTTTGCACCCATTGTTTCCAGGTCACTCAGGGTCTTTTCAAGAACCTCTCCATCATTTATTCCAGGGAGGAGAACTATTGCCCCGTAGACTTCACAGTGGGCACAGAAGTCCCGAAGAACCTGAATTGAAGCTTCGGGCTCAGGATCTTTCATATATTCGGCTCTCAAAGCCGGGTCTGTTGCAAAGACTGTGAAACTTACTTCTGTAACTCCATTATCGATGTAGAATAGGGCGTCATCAGGCTTACTGAAGCCTTTTCCGCTGGTATATCCCAGATGTATTGGGGTGTTGAACTGAGATAGAAAAGTAACAAGATTTTTCAGTTCGGGGTAACAGCTTAAGTCCCCTCCTCCACTGACAGTGAATTTTTTTACCTCTCCGCTTGTGAAGCAAAGTTTTCTTGAAGTCTCTTCGAGTACCATCTGGAGAGACTTGAAGCCTGAGTACGATTCTTTCACACTGCGAGTACAGTAATCACACCCTTTTTTAAAAGGGAGACAATACTTGCAGCCCAGGGGCTGAACATCTTTTACCTTCTTAAAATAACAATATTTGCAAAAGCCTTTGCAGTCTACCCCGGGATTTCCGCCTACGTCGACAACTACTTCCATATTAAACTTTCGTATTACGAGGATATTACTAAATCTTTTTGGTATGATTCTTTTGATTGGATATGAACATTTTAATAAAAATTAAGTTATATTAGTCTTTACTCGGGAAAATTATTAAATAAGTGCTCAAGGCTATTGTCGGTAGTTTTAAGTAATCTCAAAATTTCTTTTTTCCATTGATATCGTTTTTTTATATAATCCTAAAATAATATATATCTTCTTAATAAAATTAATTTTAAAAAAATATACTAATTCATCTAGCGGAGAACACAAAAGATTTAAGTACCTTCTAAACGAATGAGATTTCATTGGGAAAGTGGACACTTAAAAACGAAGCGGTACTTGATTTGTGAGTGCTTTTGCACTCGAGTAGGTGACCAGTCCCAAAATGATTTTAATAAATTAAGGAGGAAATTAAAGTGTCTGACACAGTAGACATCTACGACGACAGAGGAAAACTGCTCGAGAGCAATGTCGATATCATGAACCTTGCTCCAACAAGAAACGCAGCAATTAAAAAAATCATATTGGACACCAAGAGGTCCGTTGCAGTCAACCTCGCAGGTATTCAGGGCGCACTTGCAAGCGGCAAGATGGGTGGCAAAGGCCGTCAGATCTTAGGCCGTGGACTCAACTACGATCTCGTAGGCAATGTTGATGCTATTGCAGCAAGCGTTAAGAGTCTTATCCAGGTCGATGAAGGCGACAATGCAGAGGTAAAGGTCCTAAAGGGCGGAAAGAGCTTGCTCGTCCAGGTCCCAGAGTCTAGGATAGTCGCTGGTGCTGACTACATGTCCGCAACCACAGTAGGTGCAGCAGCAGTCACCCAGACCGTTCTGGATATGTTCAAAACCGATATGTACGATGCACCCATAGTGAAGGGCGCTGTCTGGGGAAGCTACCCACAGACAATGGACCTCATGGGTGGAAACGTTGCAGGTATCCTGAACATCCCTCAGAACAACGAAGGTCTCGGCTTCTCCCTCAGGAACATCATGGCCAACCACGTTGCAGCAATCACCAACCGCGGTGCAATGAACGCAGCAGCACTCTCCTCAATCTATGAGCAGGCCGGTATCTTTGAGATGGGCGGCGCAGTTGGTATGTTCGAGAGGCATCAGCTCCTCGGTCTTGCTTGCCAGGGTCTCAACGCCAACAATGTCGTATACGACCTCGTAAAGGAAAACGGCAAAGACGGTACCATCGGAACCGTTATTCAGTCCATTGTCGGCAGGGCAATTGAAGACGGTGTAATCTCCGTTGACAAGACCGCACCATCCGGATACAATTTCTACAAGGCAAACGACGTCCCAATGTGGAACGCCTATGCAGCAGCAGGTACCCTTGCAGCCACTCTCGTGAACTGTGGTGCAGGCCGTGCAGCCCAGAACGTATCCTCAACACTTCTGTACTTCAACGACATGCTTGAGAAGGAAACCGGTCTCCCCGGCTGTGACTATGGTAAAGTACAGGGTGTCGCAGTAGGATTCTCATTCTTCAGCCACTCAATCTATGGTGGCGGTGGACCCGGTGTCTTCAACGGTAACCACGTCGTTACCAGGCACTCAAGAGGCTTCGCAATCCCCTGCGTATGTGCAGCAGTAGCCCTTGATGCAGGTACTCAGATGTTCACAATCGAATCAACATCCGGCCTCATTGGTGACGTGTTTGGTGGAATAAAGGAATTCCGCGAGCCGATTAAGGCAGTTGCAGGAGCGCTCTAAACATATAACTCGAAAGGTCTAACGATGTCAGACTCTGCTTCAAACACGGAAGATTCTATCCAAATCGAAATCTTTCCCAGTAGAATCCTGTCCCCTGAAACCGCTCAGAAGCTTATTACTGAGCTCTATCGGATTGACGGGATAATCCGCGTTATAGTCCAGGGCTCGAGACTCCCCGAAAAGGTGTCTTCAGGCCCTGGTACTGGAGAAAAGGTGGAACACCCCCTAAGGAAGCCTATTCAGATCGGAAATCAGGTTATTGAACTTAAGATCAGTGTAGGCAGGATCAGGCTTGAAATCTCAAATGCCGAAACTAAAGAAAAGGTCAGGTCAGTATGCGAAAAAGTGCTCCCGTTCTCTTTTGAATTCAGGGAAGGATATTTCTTCAGGAAACAGCCTACCGTGACTGACTATGCAAAATTTGGTCCTGATACTGATCCTCGCATGCTTGGTATGGTAGATCCCAAATCCAAGGGAAACCAGCTTGTCTTCATCGAGAAACAAGAAGAAGATTTCAATGATACAGATGAGTGAAAAGGTATGATGATCGATCGGGAAACACAGGTAGTTGACTGCCGATGCGGCGGAGGACTAGGCAAAGGAGGAGGGCTTGCTCAAAGAGGCACTCTTTCGGAAGCTGGTCGTGCCGATGTGGTAGCTATTGCTATGAGTCCCGGCCAGAGACATATCACAAAACCGGTATGTGAGATTACATACGGAATGAGGAAAGAAAACATTCAGGTGAGTGTGCTCGTACTTTATTCAGGTTCAGGGATTCCCGAATCAGGCATGAGGACAGGATCATTTGTACTGAGTCCGGTAGAAGTCGCACAGATTGAAATGCACAAGCTGGCTGTTATTCACCTCGGAAATATTAAGGACCATGTAATTAGAAAAACAAGGGAGATACTGAGCCAGGCTGATATTCCGGCAATTGTTGTCAGCCAGATCCCGGTGGATTTTGAGGATTTTGCAGAAGCAGGGATAAAGACGAGATTAGTGATGCCAAGGGATGAAAATATTCGTACCAAGGGAATTGTAATGGATATGGTAAGTGGAGTTACACGTGGTGACTTCTGTCCCAGGGATAAACTAAATCTAATCGTAAAATACGTCAAGACGACATTAGACCAGTTAGAAAATCACAAAGGAGTTGCATGAGATGGCATACAAACCACAGTTTTATCCAGGCGCGACATCAGTTGGCGCTAACCGCAGAAAGCACATGTCTGGGAACCTTGAGAAACTCAGGGAGATTTCAGACGAAGACTTAACTGCAGTCCTTGGACACCGTGCACCAGGGAGCGACTACCCAAGCACCCACCCACCACTTGCAGAGATGGGAGAGCCCGCATGCTCGGTCCGCGAGGCTGTAGCAGCAACACCCGGTGCAGCAGCAGGAGACAGGGTCAGGTACGTTCAGTTCGCTGACTCAATGTAC
Organism: Methanosarcina sp. 1.H.A.2.2; assembly: GCF_000979975.1. Classification (NCBI taxonomy): domain Archaea; kingdom Methanobacteriati; phylum Methanobacteriota; class Methanomicrobia; order Methanosarcinales; family Methanosarcinaceae; genus Methanosarcina; species Methanosarcina sp. 1.H.A.2.2. The sequence continues at coordinate 40,960 of NZ_JJQL01000030.1, read as the reverse complement.
AACGCTCCAGCTACCCCTTACTTCAGATCATACTTCGCAGCAATTAACTTCAGAGGTGTAGACCCAGGTACCCTTTCCGGTCGTCAGATTGTTGAAGCCCGTGAAAGAGACATGGAACAGTGCGCAAAGGTCCAGATGGAAACCGAAATGAGCTGCCCTGCACTTTCCGGTATGCGTGGCGCAACTGTGCACGGTCACTCTGTCCGTCTCCAGGAAGACGGCGTAATGTTCGACATGCTTGACAGAAGGAGATTCGAAAACGGCACCATCATCATGGACAAGGACCAGGTTGCAATTCCACTCGACAGGAAAGTAGACCTCGGCAAGCCTATGTCCAGTGAAGAAGCCGCAAAGAGAACCACCATCTACCGTGTGGACAATGTAGCCTTCAGGGACGATGCAGAAGTCGTTGAATGGGTACACAGAGTATTCGATGAGAGAACTACCTACGGATTCCAGCCGAAATGAGGTGACCACAATGGCAGCAGATATTTTCTCAAAATTCAAAAAGTCAATGGAAGTCAAGTTCACACAGGAATACGGTTCTAACCAGCAGTCCACCACGGACATCACTGACAAGACCGAGAAGTTCCTGAGACTTGGACCTGCACAGGACGCAAGAAAGGCCGAGATGATTAAGGCCGGAAAGGAACTTGCAGAGAAGAGAGGCCTTGCATTCTACAACCCAATGATGCACACCGGTGCACCACTCGGTCAGCGTGCAATCACTCCTTACGTCATCTCCGGTACTGACATCGTTGCCGAACCTGACGACCTTCACTACGTGAACAACGCTGCAATGCAGCAGATGTGGGACGACATCAGGAGAACCTGTATTGTCGGTCTTGACATGGCTCACGAGACCCTCGAGAAGAGGCTGGGTAAGGAAGTTACCCCTGAAACCATCAACCACTACCTTGAGACCCTCAACCACGCCATGCCCGGTGCAGCAGTGGTTCAGGAAATGATGGTCGAAACCCACCCCGCTCTTGTGGACGACTGTTATGTAAAGATCTTCACCGGTGACGACGAACTTGCAGACGAAGTCGACAAGCAGTACGTCATCAACATCAACAAGATGTTCAATGAAGAACAGGCAGCCCAGATTAAGGCCTCCATCGGCAAGACAACCTGGCAGGCAATCCACATCCCAACAATTGTCTCCAGAACAACTGACGGTGCTCAGACCTCCAGGTGGGCAGCCATGCAGATCGGTATGTCCTTCATCTCCGCATACAACATGTGCGCTGGTGAAGCAGCCGTCGCTGACCTGTCTTTCGCTGCAAAGCACGCAGCTCTCGTCTCTATGGGTGAAATGCTCCCCGCAAGGCGTGCACGTGGTCCCAACGAGCCCGGTGGATTATCCTTCGGTCACCTCTCAGACATCGTCCAGACAAGCCGCACAGTGACTGACGACCCCGCAAAGGTTGCCCTTGAAGTCGTCGGTGCAGGCTGCATGCTCTACGACCAGATCTGGCTCGGGTCCTACATGTCCGGTGGTGTCGGGTTCACACAGTATGCAACAGCTGCATACACCGATGACATCCTCGACAACAACGTGTACTACGACGTTGACTACATCAACGACAAGTACAACGGTGCTGCAAACCTCGGCAAGGACAACAAGGTAAAGGCCACCCTCGAAGTCGTAAAGGACATCGCAACCGAGTCCACACTCTACGGTATCGAGACCTACGAGAAGTTCCCAACTGCCCTTGAAGACCACTTCGGTGGATCCCAGAGAGCAACCGTGCTCGCAGCTGCAGCCGGTGTTGCAACTTCCCTTGCAACCGCAAACGCAAACGCTGGTCTCTCCGGCTGGTACCTCTCCATGTACCTGCACAAGGAAGCATGGGGCCGTCTCGGCTTCTTCGGATACGACCTGCAGGACCAGTGCGGTGCCACAAACGTTCTGTCCTACCAGGGCGACGAAGGTCTCCCAGACGAACTCCGTGGTCCAAACTACCCCAACTATGCAATGAACGTAGGTCACCAGGGTGGATACGCAGGTATCGCTCAGGCAGCCCACGCAGGCCGCGGCGACGCATTCACCGTCAACCCACTCATCAAGGTCTGCTTCGCTGACGATCTCATGCCCTTCAACTTTGCAGAGCCCAGGAGAGAGTTCGGCCGCGGTGCCATCAGAGAGTTCATGCCTGCTGGTGAGAGAGCCCTCATCATCCCGGCAAAATAAACTCAATAAATTAAACACTTTAAAACAGAGTAGGCCTTCTGGCCTGCTTTTTCTCTTTTTTCTTACCTTCTAAACCCAATAGTTTTTCCAGGCTGTTTTTCAGGCTGTTTTTCAGGCTTTTTGTTTAATAAAGTAGTTATAATCGAATCTTTTTCTATTTTTTCTTATGGCTGGGGTTTTTATTCCTGTGATGGAGGAATATTATTTTTTCACTTATAAAAAATAATATAAATGATCAAACACTCTAAATACGACTTATTACATAATTATATCCAGTTAGCTGCGGGGAGTGTTACCTGTGTGGAATTTTCTCAGCCTTTCCAAAAATTGTCATGCGGTTTCAGAGGTCATGGGCCAGGTGCTCATAGCAGGGATTACGTTTTCAGCACTTGCAATAGTGGGGGTGGTTCTTTTTGCTCAGGAAGGTCCTGAGTATACCCCACAAATTGAAATTCAGCAGCGGGTTGATGCTTCCTCGGATATCCTTTACCTGAAGCATAGCGGGGGTGAGTCCCTATCTTTTAGTGATCTGGATCTCATTGTAATAATTGATGGAAACAAGAAAGTATTGACAGAAGAGGAAATCCAGGGGTGTACGGGTAAAAACTCCTGGAGCCTGGGGGACGTTATTGAAATTGATCTATACAAAACATGGGGAGTTCACCTGGATAGTGATAACTGTGTTGATGTATTCCTCGTCGATAGGGGTTCAAAGCAATTGATTCAGAAGGCGACGATGCCCATTGAGGGCATGTGCAGTCCACTGATGAACCCGGGCAAATGGTATTTTTTTACCACCGTAGAAGGGGATGATAGTGACAAGGTGAACCTCAGGTATCTGCATGACTGCGATCCAGCAGTTAACTTTTCCGCAGTACCGGATGAGAAATACAATGACACGTTCTTGGGGATTGAAGGAAAGGAGTATAACCCCAAAAACAACTTCGTTCACGAACTAAAAGGTGAGACCTTTGGCCTGACTTTTGGTTTTCGTGAGAACGATTTCAAATGGCCTGGTGCCCATAATGCAACCATTTTGATGATTTATAGCCTGCAGGATCAACCTTCGGAATTCTCATTGGAAATTGCAGGTGAGAACATGCCGATATTTGACCCTGTTAACTGTGCGAGTAATAAGTGGCATATGTACAATCAAACTGTGCCTATAAATCTCAATAGCATTTCCGATTTGAAGTTCAACATTCATGTCAACGTAATCGGTAAAAAATCAATAGAAATAGATTATCTGGCTGTATGCCTGAACTGAAAATAAAAGTTTCTTGAAATGAAAAAGAGCGATGAGGTGCATTGTAATTTCACTTTGCTCCTCTATTGAAATATGCGGTAGAAGCTGTGGCTGAGATGGGTTTAATGTTGGAAAATTTATGGAAGTTTCTTAATAGTTCGGATTCTGTTTCCGGAATCATGGGGGAAGTGCTCCTAGCCAGCATAGCGGTTATAATAGCCGGGATGTTTTCAACTATGGTTTTTTCGTTAGATCGACCTGTCGATAGTCCTCATGTTGCGGTAGAGAAATGGGCTCGTGCTCCAACTGATATTATCTATATAAGGCACTGCGGAGGGGACGTCATTGATACCGATTATATGAAAATTATAGCTTCCATTGATGGTTCTAGCTACGTATATTCTCCGGATGACGTTTTCTCAAACCTTAACAAGAGCACATGGGACGTGGGCGATGTCATTACAATCAATGTGTCTGATAAATGGGGGGCTTCCCTTACAAAAGGAGATCCTGTGTACCTGAGTCTGGTTGATATGGATTCAAAGCAGGTGTTCAGGCAGGCGAAAGTTATTCCGGGCGGCGGAGGTTCAGGGGGCTGGCTGCCTCCGGCAAAGGTGAGCGATTCCTCTGGCCCGTTAAATACAACGGATATAATGAAAGAAGGTGATGGGAAACATACAAATTATGTGGTACCAAAAGGCATACCTGCAGTACCAGAAAGTAATGGTGAAGTGTTCACTTTTGGCATAAATATGGTAGAGTATGACTACAGGATTGATGAACCGATTTCTAATGTTACGCTCAGGTTTGTGTATTCAACCCATGACAGTTCTTTTAATTACATCAAACTATGGATATTCGATGCATATCCATATCCTGGGCAATGGTATATGAAGTCTTCATTGTCTGAGACTGATAAGTCATCCAAAAGTTATGTAATTAATTTATATGACTGTATAAACACAGTTGAGGATATAGAGGGGCTGAAGGTTCGTATTGAGGGTGTCGGAAACGCTGCAACTGCTAAAGAAATAAATGTCGATTATATGGCAATATATTTTGAGTGAAATGAATTTGGGAGGAAACAAATTTAAGACCGGGGTATTTACATGTATAAATTACGCAAATTCATCATAAACTGTGATGGGGTTTCGGAGGTCATGGGGCAGGTCCTTCTTATCGGTTTAGTAGTTATTTTTTTCAGTTTTATCGGTGTATTTGTTTTTTCCTACAATAGTCCCGATGATATCCCACATGCAGATTTGCAGGTATGGATGGACGAAACGTCAGATACCGTATACCTGAAGCATAGGGGAGGAGAAGCCCTCTCCGGAAATGAAATAAAAGTCGTGGTAATGGTCAATGGAACTAGAAATGAATTTTCTCCAGAGAACGTGTCCGCAAAGCTGGGAGTGGATGGTGTCTGGGAGATTGGAGATGTTATTGAAATCGGGATTCCTATTGAAAATGGGGACACTGTTAATTTATTTCTAATTCACACACCTTCTAACAATGTGATTCAGAAAATGGATGTTACTGCTTCATGAAGCCCACAACTATCAAAAAGTTATTATGCAGTGAAACATATGATATTCTTACACAATAAAATAATTTCTTATGTATGGGTGTGATTTACGCAAGAGTAGCTTGTCCAGGATCAGGTCGCCTTTGGATCACCTTTTCTTTGGATTCTTCATGGAGCTTGCTTTAGAATCCGATTCAGTAACCCCTACTGCTTTAGAAAAGGGCGTGTTTCCTCCTTGCACAGGCAGTCCCCCGACATATTATTTCTGATAAATGGTTGGAATGGGAGAAAGAATGTTATGAAACTGAAATTCATTAAACCGTTTTCTTCATTTCTCAAATCGGATTCTGGAGTCTCAGTAGCTGTTGCAGCTGCCCTTTTACTTGGGATCGTGGTTCTGTTTATAACAAACATTCAGGTTTACCACGTCCCCCAGTGGAAGGAAGATGCTGAATATAGCCACATGTCCGAAGTTTATGAGGATATGTCCCGGCTAAAGTGTAATATTGACCTCCTTTCCCTGGGAATGGTAGTCAGTCCGAATAGTGAGGTTGTCCTGAACTCTCCACTTCGAATGGGTGGGGGTAATCTCCCGGTAGTTAACCGCATGAAATCAGGGGGTACGCTTGTCTTTAACAAAGATAAGTGCAATCTGTCTGCATTTATTACCTACAATAATTCCACCAGCAAGAATATTCCATCGACTGGCTCTCTTGAATGCGGGGCTCTTTCCTACAGGGCTGATAATTCCCAATATCTTGACCAGATTTACTGTTATGAAAACGGAGCCTTGATCGTTTCCCAGGGAAACCAGTCGTTTATGAAATTGTCTCCAGGGATAACCCTTGAAAAAGGGGGAGGCTTTTTGAACCTCTCAGTAAATGCGGTCTGTCTGGCAGGCAGCAACTGGGTTCTTTCCAGCAACAGTGTTGAGGATCTCAGATTGGTTTCCCTGTCTCGAGAACACCAGTATGACGTCACAGGTCTTGAAAGTTTCTACAACACCACCTCGGTATCCCTGACGATTTTTACTGACTATCCGGAAGCCTGGGAAACTTATTTCGAAACGCAGGCTAAAAATGAAAATCTCTGGAGTTCGGATTACGAGCTTTCCTCAAACAGTTCTGCGGTTTTCTTTCGCCTTACTCCTGTAAGTGATGATTTAAATGTGAAGGTCTATAACTCCTTAATAGTTGTTGAAGCTTTATGAGATGAGTAGCGTCTGTAAATGAATACAATCTGAAAAAAGGGGCTGCATCCGAAATGCAGCTCATTTCTCCATTTTATCAGAAACATTCTCTATTTTTGCCCCGAGGTTACGCATATCCTCAAAAAAGTCAGGGTAAGAGATAGAAACGGACTCAGTAGTGTCAATAGTTGTGTTTCCTGCGATCATACCTGCCATTGCAAGTGCCATAACAATCCTGTGGTCATCCCAGCCGTGGACTGCTGCTCCATGCAGAGGCCCCCCGGTAATTGTCAGGCTGTCTTTTTCTTCTTTAAGCCGGACTCCCAGTTTCGGAAGTTCAATTGCAAGGGCGCGGAGCCTGTCGGTTTCCTTATACCGTACATGTTCGGCGTTTTCAATCCGGCTAGTTCCAACAGCGACAGAGGCCAGGACGGCAACAGTTGGCACAAGGTCCGGGGTTGCGCCGGCATCGAAGGTGATGGCTTTGAGGGGCTTTCCTCCCCTGACCGTAACCTTTCCGGCTTTCCTGTCCCAGGTGATGTCTGCTCCCATGCGTTCCAGGGTTTCGACAATTACGAGGTCTCCCTGTTTGGAGGGGAAGAGGTTTTTGACTGTAACTTCGGATCCTTCGATCATGGCCGCAGATGCAAGCAGGTAGGAAGCAGAGGAAAAATCGCCTGGAATGGTATACTCTTTGAGATCATATTTCTGTTTTCCAGGGATGATGAATCTGGTACCGTTATTATCATCGGTATGGATTTTGACTCCTGCCAGTTCGAGCATTTCCAGGGTCACGTCAACATAGGGCTTTGATTTAAGCTCTCCGACGATTGAGAGGGTGGTGCTGTTTTTGGCCAGGGGGCAGGCTATAAGGAGTGCGGAGATAAACTGGGAACTGATAGAACCGTCAATTTTCACAATAGCCCCTCCAAGTTCCCCTTTGACCACAATCGGAGCCCTTTCGTTTCCGCGGGTTGAGAAAGCTTTTACCCCCAGCTTGTTAAGGACCTCGAGAAGGGGTCCATTGGGCCTTGTACGAAGGGAAGCATCTCCCGTAAGTACGGTGATTCCTTCAGTGAGGGCTGCAATTGCTGTCATGAAGCGGAGGGTTGTCCCGGAGTTTGCAGCATCAATTACATCATCCGGAACTTTGGGCTTTCCATTCACGCCCTGGATAAGGAGGTCATCTCCCTCCCGTTTTATGGAAGCCCCGAACATCCTGGAGGCCTGGATGGTAGCGAGGGTGTCAGCGGAGAGCAGGGGGCGGTGGATGACTGCTCCTTTAGATAGGGCTGCCAGGGTTATGGCCCGGTGAGTATAACTTTTTGAGGGCGGGGCAAAGACCTCCCCTTTAATCGATGATTTATTGATCAAAACACGCATTTACAACAGGACTCCGGGGTTTTCTTCTGTTAATTCTATATTGTTTATTCTATAATCTACATGGAATACTTACTCTGATCAGGTTTTTCTATCTCAATTCGTATAATTTGTGATTCAGCACACGCCTTTCACGATATTTTCTACCATATCCCAGTCGTGGTCGTAAACATGGGCTGAAATGCTGACCGTGGTGATTGTTCCGGGTTCGATTCCTACCCTTTTGGCAACGTATTCAAGGAGCCTGGAAAGTCCGTAAAGGTTTGCAGGGTAGGCTCCCCCAAAGTCATGGCTCCTGAAAAGAGTGGTAAGATGAACCTTTCCGTCCCTGATCTTGAAGTCGTCGAGGATCATACAGGGAACTTCATTAACTTTAGTGTCCACAGGCGGGATCCAGGTGACAGCTGTAGCCCGCCGGGTAGTGGGGCTCTCCTGCAGTTTCTCGATTACATATTCGATCTGATCCACTTCCTCATTCCAGTTCCTGAGGCGTTGCCCGTAGGTGTACTCAAAGTCCTGTACGTTTTCACCCGAGATCAGCTGCTTTGCATACTCTTCAAGCCTTTCTTCATTCCAGGCAGTATCTTCGGGAATTCTGTCCGTATAGGGGTCTTCAATTACTACCATCAAGTCCATGAATTCCCTGATCTGGCTTCCCCTTTCGTCGGTAATTACCTGTCCGTGGTTCCAGATGATGTTAAGCCCGCGGTACCATGCATCAGAGATATTCTTTGCTCTGATGATCCTGCCAATCTCAAACTTGTCTTCCATAGAAAATTCCCCGATCAGGTTAAGATAGGGTGTAGATAATCAACATAATAATTTATTATTGCGAAAATACTTTTCAGCCTGATTTATTAATCTGACTTTTCGAACGTTTTCTACAAATGGTAAATAAAAACGGTAAATAAGAACCGGTAAATATGCTGTTTTGTCAGGTCCTGGTTTCTTACCTTTTTGTCAGTACATTCATTATAAACTGATGCTTTTGCTGACTGTCTTTTATTGACTATTTGTCCTTTCCATTTAATCTATCACTCTCTTTTATAAGTGCTTTTTCTCCTGTGAAGTCTAATGATTCTCTGTGCAATCTGATAACATATAGCATGCTAAATTTAAAAAAATACCGGACAAACTTTCAGAGTGAAAATGAAGCAAGAAAAATGAAGAAAATGAAGAAATAATGCGGGGGAACGAAATACAAAATGAAGAGGTAAAGAGGTAAAGATGTAAAAAGGAAACATGAAAAACAAAAAGACAAAGGCAAAAAAATAATAAGTAAAAGTAAAAGTAAAAGTAAAAGTAAAAAAATGTTTGAGAGGGCTTTAGAATCTCATTGCCCTCAGGCGATTTACCCGCTCATCGGTTACCGGGTGGGTCCTGAAGAGGGACTGGAGTGCCCCGCCTTTGAGTGGGTTTACGATAAACATGTGGGCCGTGGTCTCTTTTGCCTGTACGTCCCTGTTGCTTGGCTGGAAGTGGGAATTTCCGTATTCCAGTTTTTCCAGGGCATTTGCAAGTGCCCAGGGTTTTTTGCACATCCTGGCGCCTTCGTAATCCGCGGCAAATTCTCTTGAACGGGAGATTGCGAGCTGGATCAGGGTTGCAGCCAGCGGGGCAAGTACAGCCATCACTATAAATCCTACAATTCCACCGTTGTCGTCGTCCCTGCCGCCAATGCCGCCGAAGATTGCAGCCCAGCGAGCCCAGGTGGCAAGCATGGTGATAACACCGGCAATTGTTGCAGCCACCGCACTGATCAGAGTGTCGCGGTTTTTGACGTGGGCCAATTCATGGGCCAGTACCCCTTCGATCTCTTCATTTGAGAGCAGGTTGAGAATTCCGGTCGTAACCGCCACAGCTGCATGCTGCGGGTTCCTGCCTGTTGCAAATGCATTCGGCATCCCGGACTCAACGATATAAACCTTAGGTTTCGGAAGTCCTCCCTTCATTGCAAGGTCGCTCACGATCCTGTGCAGGTTCGGGGACTCCGCCGGAGTAACTTCCCTTGCCCTGTACATTTTCAGTACGATCGTATCGCTGTACCAGTAACTCCCAAAGTTCATGATGACCGCAAACAAGAATGCGATTATCATTCCGCCCGTCCCACCGAAGTAGTTTCCGATAAGGACCAGAAGCCCTGTAAGGGAAGCGAGCAGAATTGTGGTTTTAAACATATTCTTCATGACTACTCACACGACATCCTCCCAGGCTAACGTCTGGGTTTTCAGTCTTTTGATTCCTATTTATTGATTTATTTTGTAAGTTTAATTGATAGAATCAATGGTATATACTCTGATTGCATATATATATTTTTTATCTTCAATATAGCTAATTATCCGTTTTGTGATATTTTTCTTCTCGTGGTTATCTAAAAATGCTCTTAAATTCTATAACATGGAATGTTTATTCCCCAAATCGGAAGTTCTATTTTTACACAAAAAGTCTTATCCTGCCTTCTGCTGCAATCTCCAGATTTTAAATTTACATCACTCATTAAAATATCTGTTCAGGGATATTTCTAGTTAGTATGTTTTTAGACTCCCTTTTTAGTTCGATTTCAAACTATTATATTGGAACATCAAGTATATATTTTTTATTGAAAGGGTTTTTTGGTCAGCTTATTCAATGAATGTGATTGAAGCTGAGATTTTGCCAGTAAGTATAAGCTGTAAGCTGCAAGCAAGATTGATACTCTGAAATTAGCATTAAATTACTCAAGATCTGGACTAATTCTTTTCAGAGTTTTGGGTGAATTTCTTTTATGGTTTTCTATTTTTTTTCAATGTCATTCCTCAATTTCATATTCCAACCTCGCCAGCCCACTCTCATACCTCTCCGTATCAATCATCCTGAGCCTGACTTCCTTTCCAATCCGGTCAAACAGAGGAATCCCACTCCCAAGAATAAGCGGAACAACGAAAATAATCAAATCCTGCACAAGGTCTTCTTCGAGAAATGCCTTAATAAGCTGCGAACCGCCCACGAGCCAAATATCTTCATCAGTATTTTCCTGTACCTGGCGCATAAATTCCCCGACGTCCCCGGAAACAAATTCTACGTTATTTTCGCGGAGCAGGGGTTCTTTTTGTCTGGTAAAAACATATGTTTTCTTCTCCCCGTAAGGCCAGTCTCCGAAGCTCAGGACCTGTTCATAGGTTTTTCTGCCCATAAGGACCGTGCTGATTGATGCGTAAAATTCGGAATAGCCATAGTCGGTTTTGGGGCTGCTTTCATACTCAGTTAGCCAGTCGATGCTGCCGTTTTCCTGGGCGATAAAACCGTCGAGGCTACAGGCGATGTAGAGTTTTATTCTGGGCGTATCTCCCTCCTCCCTGAAACGAATTAATGGTTCAACAATTGGTATTGAACCTCTTAACATAAGCGTCAAGATCTCTCTGTTAAAATTTAAATAGTTGCAAGTTATTTTGTATCATTAAGATACTATCCTTTCTTTTCTCTAGTTTTTGTGAGTTGGATTGGGTTAAGATGGATACAGTTCTAAAATCAAAAAAACTTGTAAAACATGAATCAGGTAAAGAATACCTCGTGACCATTCAGTATATGCCTTCTTCAAATACCCATATTATCACTCATAAAGGAGACTTTAAAAAAGGCTTTTTTCTCAAAGACTTTGCTCTTGATTTTATCAAACTCTTTGGTAAACCTTTTATTTCTTCTGTCGCGGAAATTCCTGTTTTTATATTGATAATAACTTGGTTGATATTGTTTTTTGTTTTAATATTAATATATCAAATCTCTAAATGGGAATTTTTTTTAATTATTCAACTTTTTATTCTTTTACTTGCAATCAAATTGAAGTTTCAGTTCTCTTATATCTTGGAGTATTATAGAGATGCTAAATGCAATAAATGTGGAAAAGAATTTATTTGCCGTGAAATCGAAAAACCGGATTTTAAGGAAATAAGTACACCTGAATACTACAGGATAGAGGCAACTCGATACTGGCGTTGTAAATCCTGTGGATATACAAATATTCGAATAAATTATGAAAGATTCTATACGAAAAAAGGTAAACCAATGAAACTTTCTTCCCTTGCAAAAATTTCCTGCAAAAGATGCGGTAAGACTGGTGCATATATTGAGTCTAAAAAGCCGGATATTATAAGGTCAGAAAGTCGGGGTCGCGAAGAGCTTGTGAAAAGAAGTTATTATAGGTGTAAATTTTGTAGGATTGAAGATATTAAAGGAGTCGAATATATAAGTTATCCTTATGATGACAGTCCTGGACCTTCTTTTTTTATGTATGATGTCAATTATGAAGATTACCCATATTAAAAGGTTCTAGTGCTTCCTTCTCAACAACGAATAAATCTTTGATTGTTAAATCCCCATAGACTTTATCTAATTACGAAAAACTTACAGGTTCAGGCTGTTCGCAAGCGAACGGAAAAAGACAGAAGGGGACAAGCTATCCACGCAGCCCGGCTGAAGTTTTTACTCTTATTTTCTGCTCGTCCTTTATCGGATTAAGCTGAGACACACAGGGTCTCTCTCATAGTGGTCTCTTATAGAAGACCAGAATAAGGTAAAATTGGTCTTCTATACAAGACTAAAATCCCTAAAATCGGTCTCCTACAGAAGAACATTTTCCAGCAAAACTCCACTAAACCCAAACCTTTATACCTTTTCCTTCCCCAAAAACTTCTCCATGTCCTCTCCAGGCATCCCACTTCCCCTCAAAACAGAACATTCCGCAAAAGACCGTCTTTACTGGAACTTCTTCAATATGATCCCCTTCCTGATCGGTTCAATTGCAATTGCCAGGGATTCTCTCAAGTGGGTTGCAGTTTACATAGGAATAGCTCTCTTTTTCTTTCTGGTAATCGAATTCCGCTTTGCCTGCACTCACTGCCTTTACTACATAAGGAGCAAGGGCTGCGTAAAATGCATGATGCTTTCGGGAGTGCCAAAGATTTTCAAAGCCCGTCCAGGCCCTCACAGCCCTTTTGAAAAAGCAGTGACGGTTCTCGGAGCCCTGCCTATGTTTCTTTTTCCGATTTATTGGCTGGTAAGGGACCCTCTACTGCTGGTAGCTTATATTGTTTCCTGGACACTCTTCTTTCTGACCGCCCGGCGGTACGAGTGCGTAAGGTGTCTTAACTTTGAGTGTCCTATGAATCGGGTGCCTGCAGATGTCAAAAAAGAGTTTGAGAAGGGGGATAACCTTTCCGGAAGCTTTGAGATTTCTGGAAAAGGGATTCTGGAGTCATGTTCAGGAAGATGCGCTTCCCTGAGAGTAAAACATGAGTTTAAGGATTTTCTTTACTGGAACTTTGTGACCCTTGTTATTCTGTTTTCGGCGGGGCTTGCTATTGGCATCAGTTCAACAGGATGGCTTCTTGCTTATATTTTCATAATTATTTTCCACTTCAATATTCTGGAACAACGTTTTTTCTGCACTCATTGCCCTTACTATGTGGAAGGTGGAAAACGGTTGAGGTGCATGATGAACTGGGGCTGGCCGAGGCATTTTAAACCAATACCATACCCTCCGGGCAAATTCGATCTTGTTATTACCACGTTGGGGTTCATAATCATGATTTTCTTTCCGCTTCCATATCTTTTGAAAATACCGTCCCTGCTGGGCGCTTACTTTGTTTCAATTGTGCTTTTCCTGCTGACGATATGGAGATCTGAGTGTCCCCGTTGTATTTATTTTTGCTGTCCTTTTAACAGGGTGCCGGTCGAAGTGAGGAAAGAATATGAAGGGGAAAATTGAGTTGAATGAGGTCCTGGGTGATCAGGCTACTGTTTTCCTGTACTATATACTCTAAAAATATACTCTGAGAATTCCAGTGCAATCGATTGGCACTACCCATTTGTTGAAAACACATCAGCATATCATAAATATGCAGAAACTTTCTAAAAAACATACTCGGGGGCGTTTTCCATTCTCTTACGTATTGGAATATGTTTTTATACCATTATGTTTATCCGAACATAACGATTAAACCATCAAAAGTCTGTAGGGTTTTCTATGCGTGGAAAAATAGGTACAATATTGATACTTTCTCTGCTGGTTCTAACTGTTGCGTCCTGCGGATGTGCAGAAAATACAGACCAACAGGCTGTTCCGAACTCAAGCACTGAACTTCTAAACTCCAGTACCGTGCAGATCACCGACATGCTGGGCAGGCAGCTGACTGTGCCGGGGGAAATGTCCTCGGTAGTAGCCACTTCTCCGCCGTCCACTATTCTCGTGTACATGCTTGCGCCGGGCAAACTCACAGGCTGGAATTTCAAAAATAATTTTACCCAAACTTTCATGGATGAAAATTACACAAAGCTGCCCGTAATAGGGGGCTGGTTCGGGACCCAGACCGGGAACTATGAAACCATAATCCACATGGATCCTGACATTGTAATTGAAGGGTACACCACGGATGGAGAAATCAATGAAGCCATAGACCGCAGGCAGGAAAGTTTCGGCAGCATTCCGGTGGTTGCTGTTGATGATTCCATTATTTTTGTGACACAATCTAACCCTACAATAGAATACGTGGGTAAACTGCTTGACTGTGAAGCCCAGGCTGAAAAACTGATTGAGTTCCGCAGTTCAGTCCTCAATGAAATCAACAGCACTGTAAAAGACATTCCCGAAGATGAAAAAGTAAGTGTTTACTACGCCGAAGGCCCAAAAGGACTGATGACCGATCCTTCAGGTTCTCAGCACTCCCAGGTAATTGATATCTGCGGCGGTAGCAATGTTGCAGACTGTCCTCTTACTCCGGGAAGCGGCATGACGCAGGTTTCAATAGAGCAGGTCATGGGCTGGGACCCTGAAGTAATTATCACATCAAATCCACAGTTCTACGCAGCCGTATATTCTGACTCTCTCTGGGCAGGTGTGGATGCTGTTCAGAACAGGCGGGTATATCTCGCTCCTCAGAATCCGTTTTGCTGGATTGACAGGCCCCAGGGTCCTCACCTTATCCTCGGAACTGCCTGGACTGCAAAAATGCTTTATCCGAACCTTTTCACAGATATGGACCTCCCTCAGTTGACCCGTGAGTTCTATTCGGAATTCTTCCACTATGATCTCACAGACAACGAGCTGGAAACGCTACTTAACCCTGAAGTAGAGGCTGAGAAGTGATCGAGCAGGTCAAATCTCCGGGGTTTCCCTATATTGCCGAGCACATCTTTGCTCCCATCTACCCTGTAATCGCGGCTAATATCATCAAAGAACGCGGGATAAAACAGGGCACATGTCTGGACCTGGGGTGCGGTATCGCGTCCCTGGGAATCGCTGTTGCGGAAATCACGGATATGCAGGTCTATGGGGTTGATTTTTCAACGGAGATGTGCAGGTTTTCGAAGGATAAAGCTCACCGCCACTGTCTTTCAGGTAAAGTCGTTCCGGTGCAGGCCGATGTACACTTGCTCCCCTTCAGGGATAACTGCGCAGACCTCATAGTAAGCCGCGGTTCAGTATTTTTCTGGAAAGACCTCTCTGTGGCCTTCACAGAAATTTCCCGCATCCTTGCTCCGGGCGGGCAGGCGTGGATAGGGGGAGGTTTTGGTACAAAGGAGTTGAAAGCACAGATTTCTGAAAAAATGGTCGAAATAGACCCTGACTGGCATAGCGCTTCAAAAAAACGTCTTAGTCCGGAAAACCTTCAGGCTATGCAGGAAGCTGGAAGACTGATAGACATTCCCTGCCGTGTAATTCAGGACGATTCGGGCTTCTGGATGATATTAAGCAAGGGAGGTTAAAATATGCAGTGCAATGTATGCGAATTCGGGTGTGAAATCAATGAATACAGCAGGGGCAGATGCGGCACTTACGTCTGTACTGGCGATACGATCGTCCAGGCCCCTGATATGGGATACCTTGGAGCATATCCGGTTTCCATAGAAACGATTCCTTTGCTTCATTATTATCCTTCAGGTAAGTTCCTTCAGGTCTTCAGTACTGGCTGCAATTTCCAGTGTTCCGGGTGTGTGGCTCGTTTGCTGTCATCAGGTAAATCTCTTCCCCGTTCCCCTCTTCCCCCCTCTCAGGTAGTGGAAAGGGCCCTGCAGCAACAGTGTCTGGGTGTAGTTTCCACGCTGAATGAGCCTGCTGCAAATTATTACCTTTTCAGGGATCTTGCAGTGCAGGCAAAAGAAAAAGGGTTGCTCGTAGGTTGTTCCACAAACTGCTATTTCACAGGTGAGACTTTAAGCAAGCTTGGGCAGCTTGTGGATTTCATGAATGTTGGGATCAAAGGTTATTCTGACCGGAGTTACATAAACTGCGGAGTTCCTTCATCAGCTCCTGTTTTCCGAAACATTTCCCGGCTTTTTGACATGGGAGTGCATGTTGAAACTTCAGTTGTTTATTGCAAGGGAAACGAGGAAGATGTGATAAAGGTTGCAGAAGCAGTGTCTGATATTTCCTCCACCATTCCGGTTCAGGTTATGAGATTCATTCCCTTCGGGGATGCTCCGATTGAGCTTGAACCCTCCATAGGAGAGGTGGAGAACCTGTGTACCTCTCTGCGTAAGCACGTGGATTATGTATATCTCTTCAATTCTCCGGGTACGGAATTATTGAATACGTACTGTCCTGAATGCGGCGGTACCCTGACAGAGAGGGAATTCTACGGACCCATGGGTTCCAGGTCTTTAAAACCCTGGATAAATTACACCTGCAAGTGCGGGAAGAGTGTTCCGGTTAAAGGGATAACTGCCATTGAAAGCTTCAGTGAGGAAGGATTCATGGGTGGTTACAGGATAAGCCGGGCTTTCGGTATGGTCCATGCAGTGCTTACGTGTCTGGGAATACTGGACGATTCCAGGTTAATAGACGTCTGGCGCAAGATCTCTGATTTCGGAACCCTTATGCAAATACACCATATGATCCAGCAGCCTTACGCTTACCTTGAGTTTATCAGGCTTATTGCGGAAATGGCGGGTGTTCCGAAAAAAGGAGAAGAACTTATTTCTTTTATCCGGACACGTTTGGAGCTTGTCCGATCCCTTGCAGCAGAAAACAGCAATGATGTGAGTCATAAAGTGTATTACTGCATGGGATCTCCCCTCTTTGCCCTGAATGCCGGGAGAATGGAAAACAGCCTTGTAACATTTTCCGGGGGCGTAAGCATTAATAAGCAACTTCAAAAGGAAGGCAAACCGGGTGTAAACGTTTCTCCTTCCTTTATCAATGAGCATAATCCGGACACTATTTTTATTTCCGGGTTCCTTTCCCGTCCCCTCGATGAGTTCTATGCCCTGTGCCGGCAATACGGCATACATGCGGATGCTGTAAAACAGCAGCGGGTTTATGCAGTTCCCCCTTCATGGGATTTCGGAAACCCTCGCTGGTTACTGGGGCTCATGTACATAGCAGATAAACTGCATCCCGGAAACTCCGGAATTGACCTGCAAAAGGAAGCAGATGAGTTCTACATGCAGTTTTATGGTCTGCCATTTGAGGAAGCCACTCCTAACAGGTCTTTTCACAGCCCTTCTTCCGGGACCTGGCCCAGGCAGGTTTTGAGGTGTACCCATGCCTGACTGCAGGTATTCCCGCACTGCTCTTGTGTACCTGTTGCCCCTCGCCTTACTCATAGGCTCCCTTTTTGTAGGGAGATATCAGACTCCTGTATCGGCGGTTGTGGACGAGAGTATGAAAGCGTTTTCTTCTCTCTTTTTTGGCACTCCTGCTTCAGTTTCCACTTACCACACGGTACTATTCAATGTAAGGCTGCCCAGGATACTTGCAGCTTTGCTGGTAGGAGCGGCGCTTTCCACAGCCGGGGTCTCTTTCCAGGGGATCTTTCGCAATCCCCTTGTCTCCCCCTATATCCTTGGAGTGGGTGCAGGGTCGGGTTTTGGAGCATGCCTGGCAATACTTCTGTGGGACAGTTATCTGCTTATACAGCTGATGGCTTTTGCTTTTGGACTGCTGGCGATGTTTCTTGCCATAAGTATGAGCAAAGCCAGTAAAGGTACGGGAACTCTGGTCTTCGTGCTTTCCGGAATAATTGTGAGTTCTATTTTCACAGCGCTGACTTCACTGGTAAAATATGTGGCAGACCCTTATAATGACCTCCCAGCGATAGTATTCTGGCTCATGGGAAGCCTTGCTGATGTCAGGTACGGGGATCTGCTCTACATATTATTGCCCATGTTTGTTGGGGCTCTGGTGCTTCTTCTTCTCAGGTGGCGGATCAATATACTGTCCCTCGGAGACGAGGAAGCTAAAGCTCTGGGAATGAACGTGGAAAAAATGCGTCTGATCATCATTGTTTGTGCAACCCTTATGACGTCAGCTGCAGTCAGTATCAGCGGTGTTATTGGCTGGGTCGGACTGGTCGTGCCCCACATCGCAAGGATGATAGTAGGTCCCAACTACAGCCGTCTGCTGCCTATGAGTATGGTTATCGGGGCCTCGTTTATGCTGCTTGTGGATGATCTGTCAAGGACTATTGCCGCTACGGAGATTCCCCTGGGAATTCTCACTTCCCTGGTAGGTGCTCCTTTGTTTGCATATCTTGTCCGGAGGGGGCGCATGGGATGGAATTGATGCTAAAAGTGAAATCACTTGCCTTCTCCTATGGAAACGGTCCGGTCTTTGAGAATGTATCTTTCTCGCTAAAAAAAGGTGAGGTTATGTGCATCCTGGGTCCGAACGGAGCAGGAAAGTCCACACTGATAAAATGCATTGCAGGGGTTCTCAAGCCTGCTGCCGGATCTGTCAGCATTCTGGGTGAGGATACGGCTTCGCTCGGGGTAAGGGGTATTGCCAGACTTATAGGTTATGTACCCCAGCAGAATGAAGTAGTGTTTCCTTTTTCCGTGCTTGATTTTGTATTGATGGGCCGGGCTCCTCATCTTTCCATGTTTGCATCCCCCTGTGCAGAGGATATGGAGATTGCAAGGGAGTCGCTTGCGGTGGTAGGTCTTTCTGACCTTGCAGAGAGACCGGTTTCCATTCTCAGTGGTGGGCAGAGCCAGATGGTATTGATCGCCAGGGCTCTTGTCCAGAAACCTGCTCTACTTTTACTGGATGAACCCACTTCTCACCTTGATTTTGGTAATCAGGTCCTTGTGCTGGAGACCGTGCAGAGGCTGGCATCACTGGGAATGTCCATTGTGATGAACACCCATATGCCGGACCATGCTTTCCTTGTAGGCAGCAAAGCTGCAGCTCTGGCCGAAGGCAGGCTGGTTGCCCTGGGAGAAGTTGAAACAGTTGTAACCAGCAAAATGATGTCTTCGGTCTATGGTGTAAAAGTAGCTGTCCGGGAAATCGAAGATATGAAAAGAAAAGTGTGTCTGCCCCTGCAAGGTAAGTAATGCACTGAAAACAGATGCCAAACTGAAAATAAATTTTGAACTCTCAAAAACGAATTCAGTCGCCTAAATCTTGTTCTTACGATAAAATTCTGAACATAGAAAATCAAAAATTATACGCTAGTGGAGAATTTTTCATGAACTTAAAGAAATTTAATGCTGTAGCTCTGGCTATCTTTGTGCTAACGTTTATTCTAGTGTTAGCAGGAACTTGTACGGCTATGCCGGTGGAAATAAGGGGAACGCCCTTTGATACCGGAAATACGGATGCGCAGAATCTTTCATGGGATTTCAGAAACTTCGGAGCTTTTTTCTTTAAAGCAAACAAGTACGGCAGTTTCATGAACGGGTCAGGTGAACATCTTTATTTTCAGGACAAAGGAAACAATCCTGCCCCTGGAAAAGACAATCCTTCCGCCAATATAATCGACAAAGGTGAACTGATTTATTCTACCAGGCCATTGCCTTCGAAGTATAAGGTATTTACTGAAGAAGCAAATGTAACAAAGGTGTCTTCCTTTTACATGCTGCCTCTGTTTGGCAAATCCTACTGTGCTATTGACAATGATGCAGCATATCTCGCTAAGATGCTGTTCCAGCAAGATGAAAACGAAAAGAAAACGCTCAGGGAAGGAGAGAGCTGGGATATCGCCGGTGGGTACAGCATCATTTTAAACGGAGTTGATGTTGAAGGCAATAAATGCTATTTTTCCGTTTACAGGAACAATAAGGAGATAGATACTGCTATAGTCTCTATGGACGGCACCATAGATGATAGGATATTTACTGCAGAAGACGAATTCGGGGACAACTCCTCGCATGTTTATTTCATTACCTTTGTAGACTCTGTTTTTGCAGGTGAGGATGCAAATTTTGCAGTATTCAAATACACCTGGCTGATAGATAAAGACAAGCCTCTTTCCATTGAATCCGGAGATAAGTTTGGCAGTTTCGAGGTTGATCAGGCTCTTGAAAATATGGTAATAATGTCAAATGCCAATTCCATAACAATTAATGTCGATGCTGACAGCCGGACTAACATTACAGATGAGTGGTATTTCGTGACATCTGATGAGAGAAAAGGAAGCAATGGAGGATATTTGATCTACCCGGCAAAAACATTCGTTGTCGAAGAACAGAAGCCTAAAACTACAGAAATGAATGCCGGAACTGCAGAAATGAATGCTTCAACCAGCAAGTCTGGCAATGTTCAAATTCAAGGGGAAAATAGTACAAAGGCAGTAGAAACAACAGAAAATACCAGTGAGAAGAACGAAGCGATCTATAAATCATCATCTGAAACTCCGGCTGAAGATAAAACACCTTCAGCTGCCAGCAGTGCAATTCCAGCAAGTTATGGTTTCGGAGGATTTCTGGCTATCTTCTCTCTGGCCAGTATAGTTTGTTGTTTTAAAAGAGGCTGAATTTAAAGGAGGGTATTTAGCCTCAAAATCCTGAGGCATTTCCTCCTTTTTCTATCTATTGTTTCTTTAGCAATTCTCGCATGGTACATACCTTTAAACAGATGCACATATGAAATTAATTATCCCTCGTCCTTTTTAAAGGAATATGTCCTTTTACCTTTCTTTTTCAGCTTGAAAAGCTTTTTCCGGGTTACCCCTTCCATTATTTCTTCTTCTTTCATGTGATGGTCGCTAAAAGAAAGGATTCCGTCGGGTTTCAGGACTCTGTGCAACTCTTTCATAACAAGTTCCGGTTTGTTCAGGGTGTGGTAAGTATCATAGAAGAGGACTATATCCAGGCTCTCGCCGGGCAGGCCTGTATTGTAATCGGAAAGTATAGTCTCTATGTTTTTCAGCTGTTTTATCGAAGCCAGGTGCCGGACCATCTCAACAGCAACCGGATTGATATCCAGGGCATAGACTTTTCCTGAAGGGCCCACCATTTCGGAAGTGTCACGGATATAGGAACCTGACCCGCAGCCGTAATCCAGAATTTTGAAACCGGGTTTTATCCCTGCCTCTTCCAGGATTTTCCTGCGGGGGAAAAAGAAGTCCCGGAACTTGAAGAGAAGGGTCGTTGCGTGAAATCTAAAATCAGAAACTGGTTCTTCCGTGATGTTTTCCTCCTTTATGGTCGGTCCTTGATTTAGTAATGGTTCAGGTCTTTCTCTTGCAGACAGCTTTTTCTTCAAGCCTATTTTGAGATTCACATGCCTTATATTTTGCCTACGGAAAGTTTTCATTCTTTTTTATTGTTCTATACAAATATTCGGATACATGTATAATTAAAGTACTGTCTGATAATCAAAGTGCTGCCTGCAGCAGCTATCCATACTTCAGACCACCGCTGTGCCAGGTTTATACTGCAGCGCAAAAACCTTAATCTCAAATCAGAAAAATAGAATTACTTAATAAAGTATCTAAGTAAAGTAATTACCATTCATGAATGGCAGGAATGGAGACAACCATGAAAGTCGCTTGCATCCAGATGAATATCTCGCTTTGCTCGAAACATGAAAACCTTGAGCGTGCCCTCTCCCTGGCAGAAGACGCAGTTTCAAAAGAAGCCGAGCTGCTCGTCTTTCCGGAAGTTTTCTCAACCGGCTTTTGTTATGACCGTATAGGAGAAGTGGCTGAAACTGCTTCCGGTCCCACGCTCGAAGCTCTCCGTGCCTTTTCCAGAGAACATGGCTGTATTCTTGCAGGTTCAATGATCGAAAAAAGAGAAGGGGACTCAATAAGTTCAGAATTGAAGGTTCCTTCCCAATTTAACCTCGGTTTTTGCATAGAGTCCGGAAAGCTAGCCGGCACCCACCGAAAAGTCCAGCTTTACGGCCCGGAAAAAGAATATTTTGCGCCCGGAGACAGCATATCTCCTATCAGACTGCAAAAGTACAGGCTCTCCTTAGGACTCATAGTTTGCAATGAGCTCCGGTATCCGGAAGTTGCCCGAAAACTGGCCCTTGAGGGTGCAGATCTGCTGGTCTCAGCTGGTGAAATCCCGGACTTTTATATATATCCCTGGCGAATTATGTCCATTTCCCGGGCGATTGAAAACCAGTTGCCGCATATCGCCTGCACCAGGGTGGGAAAAGACAGGTATTCGACTTATCCTGGCGGCTCTTTTATTGCCGATGGATGGGGCCGCATCCTGGCAGAAGCCGGAAAGGAGGAATGTGTCCTCATTGGGGAAATCGATCCTGAAGAGGCAAGGGAAATAAGGCAAACCGGCTCTATTCTCGAAGATCGGAGGCCTGACCTTTATTAAAAATCAGAGGCTGGAATTAAATCCAAAAACCAGTTTAAAGAAATCAGTTTAAATAAATCAATTTAAAGAACTCTAGATAAAGAACTCTAGATAAAGAACTCTAGATAAAGAACTCTAGATAAAGAACTCTAGATAAAGAACTCTAGATAAAAAATGAAATAAAAGTATTGAAAAAGAAAATTAAAAAAGGTAAACCCTGCCGGGTTACCCTTTAAGTTCCTTTACAATCAGTTCACGGGCTGTCTTTGCATCTGCCGTGCCTTTTGTCTTTTTCATGACCTGTCCTACAAGGAAGTTCAGGGACTTTTCTGCGCCTCCTAGATAGTCCTTTACTGCGGCTTCGTTTTCGGCAATTGTTTCGGCAACAGCCTTTGTGACAAGGTCATCTTCGGCTTTGAAGAGGCCCTTTTCTTCGATGATCTGGGAGGGAGTTTTTTCCTCCGTGCCGTCCAGAATTGTGCGGATGACTTCAACTGCAGCCCTGTCACTTACCTTGCCTTCGGCAAAAAGGTTGACCAGTTCTACCATATCCGGGACCTTGAAGGAATTCTCGATCTCCGGGTCTTTTGCGTGGATGAAGCCAATTGTCCTGCCGTCATAAGAAGAGATTGCAAGGTCGCGATAGTTTAGCTCCCCCAGGAAGACGTCGGCTGCCCAGGTAGCGGCGGTTTTCGGGTCAACGCCTTTTGCACAGACTCCTTCGTAGAAGTCGGCGAGCATGATCTTGGAAGTGAGGGACCTTGCATGCATATCCGTGATGCCATACTGTTCCATGAAGCGTGTACGTTTGGCGTCAGGAAGTTCAGGCAGAGTATCTTTGATTGCAGGAATCCAGTCAGTCACACGCATGGGCATAAGGTCAGGTTCACGGAAGTAGCGGTAGTCTTCTGCTTCTTCTTTTGTCCTCATTGAGGTTGTTACTCCCCTGCCTTCATCAAAATGGCGGGTTTCCAGCACGATTTTACCGCCACGGCGGATCACGTTCTTCTGGCGCATGATCTCGTAGAGGAGAGCCCTTTCCACTCCTTTATGGGAAGAGATATTCTTGATCTCAACTCGGGTGCCCCAGTGGACTGAGACGTTTGCGTCTACACGCATAGCCCCTTCGAGATTTCCGTCAAAGACGTCCAGGTATTCGAGGATGTTTCTGAACTTGTCAAGGAACCTTCTGGCTTCCTTGGGGCTCCTCATATCTGGCTCGGTAACGGTTTCAATCAGGGACATGCCTGACCTGTTGTAGTCTATAAGGACACCCTTGGACTTCTCGATGCTCCCTATGTGCACAAGCTTCCCAGGGTCTTCTTCCATGTGAGCTCTTGTAATTCCGACTACATGCTCCCCGTCCTCTCCTTCGATTACAACTTTTCCCTTGCTAACAATGGGGAAATCATACTGGGTTATCTGGAAACCTTTGGGAAGGTCAGGGTAGAAGTAGTTCTTCCTGTGGAACTGGGTCTCTTCTGCAATCTCTCCTTCAAGAGCAAGTCCCACCTTAATTGCGGCTTCTACGGCTTTTTTGTTCAGGACCGGAAGCGTACCGGGAAGGCCAAGACAAACCGGACAGGTGTGGGTGTTGGGGGCTGCATTGTGGTAATCGGTAGAGCAGCCGCAGAACATTTTGGTCTTAAGTTTGTTAAGCTGGACGTGGATTTCAAGCCCGATCCTTACGCCGTCAGGGTTTTCGTAAGCCATTTACGCCACCTCCGGAGGTCTCTTTGTGTGGTAATCGGTATTCTGCTCGAAAGTATAGGCTGCACGCAGGACGGTGAACTCGTCAAAGGGTTTGCCCATTATCTGGAGCCCTATTGGCAGTCCGTCAGTAAAGCCACAGGGTACGGAAATTGAAGGTACGCCTGCAAGGTTGATCGGACAGGTGTTTACGTCCGAGAGGTAGAGGGTAAGCGGGTCTTCAATCTTTTCCCCTATCTTGAAAGCAGGGTTAGGCATGGTCGGAGCCATAAGCAGGTCAACTTTTGAGAGAGCCTTATCAAAGTCCTGCTTTACAAGAGTCCTTACCTTCAGGGCTTTAAGGTAGTACTTATCGTGATAACCTGCAGAAAGCGCATAGGTCCCCAGGAGAATTCTTCTCTTGACTTCGGCTCCGAAACCCTCGGCTCTGGTCTTTGAGACCATTGCGTGCCAGTTTTCGGCGTTTTCCCTGAACCCGTAACGTGTTCCGTCGAAGCGGGCAAGGTTTGAGGACGCTTCACTCATTGCAATGATATAGTATGAAGCAAGAGCGTACTTTATGTTGGGCATCGAGACCTCTTCCCAGGTCGCTCCGAGGCTCTCACATTTGTGTATAGCGTCCCATACGGCTTTTTCTACGTCAGGATGGATGCCTTCTCCGAAAAATTCCTGCGGAACCCCTATTTTCAGGCCCTTTACATCGTCAACAAGAGCTTTCTGGTATTCGGTTTTACTGTCAATGGAAGTGGAATCTCTCCGGTCGTAACCGCCTATAACATCCATCAGGACTGCAATATCTTCCACGTTGTTTGCAAGAGGTCCAACCTGTTCAAGGGAATTTGCATAAGCCACAACTCCGTACCTCGAAACGGCTCCATATGTTGGTTTAAACCCTACAACGCCACAGAAAGCCGCAGGACAGCGTACAGATCCCCCGGTGTCAGAACCAAGTGCAAAAGGAGCTTCTCCGGCTGCAACAACCGCTGCACTGCCTCCTGAAGATCCGCCCGGCACCCTTTCAAGGTCCCAGGGGTTTGCAGTCGGCCCGAAATGGCTGGTTTCCGTGGATGAACCCATGGCAAACTCATCCATATTGGTTTTTCCAAGGACTACGGCTCCGGCAGCAAGAAGCTTTTCGATTACGTGAGCATTGAAAGGAGGAACGTAGCCTTCAAGAATCTTCGAGCCACAGCTGTTTGGCAGACCGACTACGGAAATGTTATCCTTGATTGCGATTGGAACGCCTGCGAGAGGACCCGCATGCCCTTCTTCATCTATCTTCTTCGCCTGCTCAAGGGCTTTATCGGAAACCGTCACATAGCCGTTGATTTTGCTCTTTCCGATAACTTCAAGGTAGCTGGCTGTTACTTCTTCGGCTGAGCTTTCTTTAATCTTCTCTTTAATCTGTGCAACACTCATCCATTTTGCCATAAAAACATCTCCTCAGCCGATCTTCGGGACCCTGAAAGCCCCGTCCTGTTTATTTTCGGTGTTTGCAAGAACGGTTTCCTGCGGGAGGCATTCTTCCACCACATCTTCTCTGAATACATTATAGATCTCAGCAACATGGTATGTGGGAGTAACATCTTCGGTCTGCAACTCATCAATCTGCCCGAAATACTCCAAAACTGAGTTAAGTTTTTCCATATACTCGACTGTTTCCTGCTCATTGATCTCAATGCGGGCAAGCCAGCCGATGTGTTCTACATCTTCTTTTGTGATCATGAAAATTCCTCAAAAATAGAATAATCCTGAATAGAATGCCGTTGGTAATGCATTATAGAAACAGTTTATGAAATAAATATATATTCTTCCGTTCCCCAGTTTCGCTGCGCTCAAGAGGGCTAATCTATGGGTTTTAGCAGTGAGTTTCGCTCGCTAAAGCGGACTAACTTATGGGCACAAACTTTAATCTTCTATCTGAAGGGTTATAATAGATGAGCAAGCGACCATTTTTTCCGGTTTGCTTGCTCAGAGGACTGATTTTTTGGACTTTTAGACTTTCTGCCTCATGTGGAGGGCGTACATCTGGACTTTCTTCATTTTTGCCAGGTTGAGTACTTTTTCGAGTTCTTCGTCGGTAAGGTGCCGGGCTTCGATGTAGCCGTTGTCTACGGCTTCGTTGAAGATTTCGTAACCTATGGCTGAACGGGCGAGGACGGTGGTCCAGCCCTGGGGGCTGCCGACTCCCCCGAAGGAGAGGTCTGCGTTTTCAGAGGCCAGGTCTGTACAGAACTGGCAGGATGAACTCCGGTATTCATCGAAATCGCTGAGTTCGAAGACATGTTCTTTTCCATCTTTCAGCGTAACTTCGAACTTTCCTTTTCGGATTTTCATGGCCTCTACATTTTCGAGCGCTATCCCATAAATTTCCAGCACTGCCTTGATCCCTTCGTAGGCGAAGGTGTCCATGCAAAAGAGCCCCAATTTCAGGATTTTTGCCCTCATGAAGAGGTGTAGTAAGCCGTAAGAGCTTTTCTGCATCTTTGTGACGGCGTCGATGTTGCAGCTCGTCCCTACAAAGGCGATGCTCTGCATTCCCTGTTTGATTGCGCTCATCAGGGCTTCAAGAGTCATTGAGTGGGAATAGATGCTTCCTCCGCTTTCAAGAATCTCCTCTCTGGTTGTTGCTAATTTGGGTATGGGTTTCCAGGGTTCTTCCTTTGAGCGGGTTGTGACCACGGCGCAGTCGATCAGTCCCTCATCCAGGGCATAAAGGAGGAGAGAGGTTACAACTCCGCCGTCCTGCCCCTTCATTTCGGGAATTGCAGACTTTGCGGCGTAGGCATATCGGAAGCTCCCAATTAGTCCTTCTTCTGTAGTGATTGTCCTTGGACACTGATAATAACAGACCCCGCAGGCTTTGCAGGGGCCGACCAGTTTTGGCGCACCGTTCTCAATGGTTATGTACTCACAGTTTGCTGCACAGGCTCCGCAGAGGGTGCAGATTCCTGGTTTTATGATGTCTTTTTTCAGTTTTCCGAAGGAAATCTTTTCCTTTTCACTCAGGTTTCGCTTAAGCCGGATAACGCTTTTTTCAAGTGTATCGAATTTATGTTTGCATTCGGTACTGCAGAAATAGTAATGTTTTCCCCCGTAATCCGAAAAGTATTCAGTATCTTCAGATATAATTTTCTTGCAAATAGGGTCTAACGGCATTAAAGGCCTCCGATGATTATTTATCCCAAATCTCAGGAAACGCCACATGCGTCATTCCTTGGAATAATCTATTATAAGTTCTTCAACATCGAATTATTATATTTCATGAGTGTTTATTAATTACGCATGTTATTATAATTATATTCTTTATAATTTTCACTCTTTATAATTACGTGCTGTAATTTATTCTTATGGGCAAATAATTTCAGGCTTGATTGAAAACATTGCTTTGAAGTCGAAACATTCTTTATAGAAATGATGTTGAGGGATGAATGAAAAGGTGTCACACTAAGAGCGAGTAATGATAAGTAAACACAAGAAAAATGATACGTGAATACAAGAAAAGTGATCCTGGAATGGCAAAAAAGTAGGACGAAAAATAAATAATCAGTATATGTAGACATAACTAATAAAAATGTATAGTCGCAAATAAGTTGTGGATAGGTCAGTTATCATAATACTTAACTGAAATAGACTGGCACTTTGAAGTGCTTTAGCAAAGATTATTATAGGCTTTGGTTAATACCTTCTTTAAACTTCATATAAATTGTGCTCTTGTAATACATTTTTATCAAATCCTGGAGATATATATTTCCGGCATATTCCGATATTCAAAATATCCGGTTTCTAATTGTTATGTCCAATGCATTCGTGTTAGATTTAACCAGTTTAATAGCGTTTAAATTAGTTTGAATCATTTTCAAATCAGTTTGGATTACCTTTGATTAAACTACAAAAAGCAGTTCATCTTAAAATGAAATCCATTATTACATTCTTTAGTACAAGCCCAATTGAATTCTATATCTGCAGTTCAACCGTACTGGATATAGATGCAATTGAAACTATGTATAAATCTTCAGGAAGGGACTAAAAATGGCTCTGAAACCCAGAATTGCAGAATCTCCTCAGGTTCGTTTGATTGACCTCAAATCAAAACCGTTCTTTATTGTGGCTTCCGTAGAAGTAGGAAATACCACAACCAAATCTATCCTTACAGCCGTCAATATGGATACCGGAAGGACACATATCATAAACAAGGTCTTGCGCATGACCAGAGATGTCCGTCCTCCAAAACCCGGAGAAACCGTGTTCGGAAAGACCCTTACGGGTGTGGAACTTACGCGTGAGGCCGTTGCAGAGCTGGTGAGGAGCACCCTCGCCGAAGCCATGGAAAAAGCCAGCCTGGATATAAAGACTGACCTCAATTTTGTGGTGCGCTCTACGGGTGTCGTTGCAGGCTTTGATACCCCGGAGGAAGTGGGGGAATTTATTAAAGCTCTGGCAGACGGGTGTCTGATGGCAGGTGTCCCTCCAAGGAACATGACTCCGCCAATGTCCATCTCGAATATTTCTAAAAAACTCCAGAAATACAGTAAACTGGAAAAAGTCATCTTTGATGGGGCTGTAGCCGGTGTTACGCCTCCTATAGGCTCTACTGGAGTTGAAATTGTTGCAAACGAAATGGAGGGAGAGCTTGCAACAGCAGGAATAAAGGAAGCTGCTAAACTGACTGATGTTGATTTCAGGAATCCCTGCATCTCAATTGACTTCGGGACGACCCTTGATGGCAGGATCACAAGCCCTGACCAGCCATATGCAAAAACAATTGGAAACTTCTGCGGTTATGCAGGTGCAATTCCTGACGCCATTATTAGGGGTTCGAAAATCGTTGATTCTAAGGTAGGAACTGCTCTGGAAGTTTTTGAGAAACAGAAACCACCTTCTTTCCTTACTTTGAAGATGAAGGCTAAAGCTATCGAAGATTATGCAAGGCGCATTCATGAGCTCATAATCATTGAAAAAGTTCCCCGGGATAGACAGAGGTACGGCAGTGTCCCTGTAAGGCCGGATGCAGCCGAGGAGATAGGTGTAACGCTTATAGGTTGCGATGTGGGTGAAAACGGTTCAGATATGGGAAAGCTGAGCGCGATAGGCGTGGAAATTTGTAAGACCCACGGGCTTCAGATCGTTTATGCTGTCATTGACGAGGTAATGGCCGGAGTGGTGTGCCGGCTAATAGAGGTCGCAAAAAAAGAAGGCCTCATTTTTGAAGACACAACTTTCGGAATTACAGGTAGGGCAGGAATTACCGGGAACAAGCCTAAATTAATCCTGAGCTGCCTGGAGAAAATGAACATCAACCCCAAAATCGATGAGAGAGTAGTCTTTGTTGACGACGGGCTTGCCAGAGGGGCGGCTGTTATGGCGCGCTGTATGAACTCTCTGGGTACCCCGCAAAATCCGCTTGGCGGCAGGCACGGCGGAAAATGCATTCTTGCACAGCGGATAAAAATGCAGGAAAAGTAAAGGCAGTCAAAACCTAAGCAGGAAACCCGTTAAATCTTTAGATTTAGCGGGTAGTTGACTTCGTGCTTAAAGAGTTGAATAAAAAACGAGAATTAAAGAGTTAATTAATAAAGTAAAATAAAGTAAAGGCAGGATGAATTAGCCTCCTGCCCCTCCTCCTCCGGCTTTTCCAAGATCAAAGCCCTGCATCGTTTCCCTTTCTTTCCTGAATCTTTCTTCCAGTTCCTCGGTAGTATATTCCCTTTCTTCTCTCTTTTCTGTGGGTCTGATCTCCGTAAATTCCAGGGTTTCTTCTCTGTACCAGAGGTCGGTACTTTCGAGCAGGACCCAGACTTTTCCCTGTTCGTCCTTTTTGATCTCACTAACCCTGCTCACGGTATCGCTATTTACGTATTTGACAGCATCTCCCACTCTAATGGTTTTTTTGTTGCGCCCTACCGCTGTGATTTCTTCAGCATCAGCCATGATTTCACCTCGAGAGCTTCCAGGACGCTGGCATTTTAGGCCCTGCAAGTCCATTCCTTCTTTAATAGCTTCTAATAGGTTATTCAGGCCCTTTAATAAAGTTTGTGGGGTCTTAACTGTAAATGACTCCAAAAAAAACCCTGAAAGACTCAATAGAGGCTTCAGAGTTTGAAAATATAAAAAAAGAATTTAAAGTTTGCTGATCTCTCAGCATCGGTTACCTTCTTTTATTAGTTAACCTTTTCACTGATTTATTTCGTTCCTGAGGTCTCCCATGAGAGCGACCCTTTCGGCATATGCATTGTGTCTGTGTATGCTTTCCTCATTGGTCTGTTTGATAGTGATTACTGCGTTATCGGGAAGGTTTGGGAATTCTTTTACAACATTGTCCGCCATTGTCCTTACACAGTCTTCCACAAACTTGGGGTTCATGTGTGCAGTTTCCACAACAACCTTCTCGTCTGAGCGTTTCAGGATCTCATAAACGCTTGAACTCATGGAGTGTTCAATTATTTTGATTATGTTTTCCAGGGAAACATCAAAATCGTGAGCTACTTTGATTGAGACAACACCTATTCCACGCTGATTGTGAGTAGCCATAGGAACTTTCTCAAGGAATTTTATGATTGTATCCCTGTCAACTCCAAGGTCGGCAAGCTCATTTGCAGCCTTATCTCTCATTATCTCCTGAGCGCAGGGACAGGCAGTCATTCCCACAACTTCAGCTCCGATGAGTTTTTTCACATCAAAGTAGCCTTTATCGCCGTTGCCTCTTACAGCCGAAGCTTCAGCAAAGATATTCACGACTTCCTGACACTTGATCCCTGTTGAAGGGGAGGTGCGCCTTATCATATATTCGCTTTTCATTCTGACTTCAGCCTGATTTGCATATTCGTGGCGGCCAAGCAGGTTATGCGCAATATCGCTACATAGTTGTTCTATTTCGTATACCGGTGTGCTGAGAACCTTCTCCAACACTTCGTCTACAGCTTCGAAGTTCCTTGAAAGGTTCGCTCCCTTACGGTCCGAAGGCAGGTCAACAAAGACATCAAAAGTTGAAATCAGTACTATCGGACGCTTGTCCTTTCGTTTGATTTCAACCAGCTTTTTCATGTTTGTTACCCCAACACGGGTGAGGTTGATAGCTATGCTTGGTTTGCTGGCTTGGACATCCGGGAGGTTGAAATTACAGTGTTCCATATTTTAACCAGATCCGTGAAAAGATGAGTGTATGATTGATTTATAGAATAAATCCTTAACAAATACATAATTTTATTATATGTATTTGGAAAAATATAGTGACCATAAGAAGTTATAGCATGTAAAGTTTGTGCTTTCTAGGCTCTTTTCCAAAAGTACAAAAAAATATATTTTGCAAGAGTCTCTACAAACCCTTTCCTGAATCCTATTTTATATCACATTTTTAACAATGAATAAATATTTAAATATTTCCCATTTTGACCACAATATATAAAAATTTAGTTTATATGCCCTTTACAGATTTAGGGCAGTTTTGCATAAACCAATAACTACTGGCGACATCCTGAAGAAAGATTTTATATACTTTAAAAATTAATCAGTGTCTAGCAATACAATTTGCGAGGTGACCTTTATGTCCAACACAAGAAATTTTGTTTTACGAGACGAAGAAGGCAATGAGCATGGAGTTTTCACAGGTAAACAGCCTCGTCAGGCTGCTTTGAAAGCTGCAAACCGGGGCGCCGGTACCAAATCCAAACCGGATGTCATCCGCCTCAGAGAACGCGGGACAAAGAAGGTGCACGTTTTCAAGGCATGGAAGGAACTTGTCGCAGCCCCCAAGAATAGGCCTGAATGGATGCCTGAGAAAATTAGCAAGCCCTTTGTCAAGAAAGAAAAGATCGAAAAAATCGAATAAACCTATATCCCTCACATACCCTGGAAATCGGGGTTCTTTCTTTTTCTTTTTGATATCCATATGCAGAATTAGCCTGGACGGATTCTTAATACTATCCGGGCTGGCTTATTTCTATAACTTCTATAATTTCTAATTTCTATAATTTCTATAATTTCTACGATTTCTGTAATTTCTAATTTCTATAA
Source organism: Methanosarcina sp. 1.H.A.2.2 (assembly GCF_000979975.1). Classification (NCBI taxonomy): domain Archaea; kingdom Methanobacteriati; phylum Methanobacteriota; class Methanomicrobia; order Methanosarcinales; family Methanosarcinaceae; genus Methanosarcina; species Methanosarcina sp. 1.H.A.2.2. Next base: position 9,186 of record NZ_JJQL01000030.1, on the reverse strand, counting down.
TTTCTACAATTTCTACGATTTCTACGATTTCCATAATTTCTACGATTTCTATAATTTCTACAATTTCTACGATTTCTATAATTTCTATAATCCCTCTACATTCATTTATTCTTAGTAAAGTTCGAATAAATTTGCTTTTTTTACAGAATTTCTCTGAGCCTGTATCTTTAAGGTTTAACGATAAGTTTAAAAAGAGATTTTATGATTCCTAAATCATGGGACTCAAAAGAGAAAATGTGCTTATTGAAGCCCTGCCTTATATGCAGGAGTTCTATGATTCAATCATGGTTATCAAAGTGGGTGGAAACGCAATGGTCAGCGCCCAGATCATGGAGGATATCATAAAAGATATTGTCCTCCTGCGTTACGTGGGGATCAAACCCGTTATCGTGCATGGCGGCGGGCCTGAAATAACTGAAAAAATGGAACGTATGGGCAAGAAGGCTGAGTTTTTCCAGGGCCTTCGCATTACAGATGACGAAACTATGGAAATTGCAAGGATGGTTCTTGTCGGGAATATCAATACTAAAATTGTATCCCTTATCGGGATGTTCGGCGGCAAAGGTGTCGGATTTACAGGCTACGACGGAAGAATGATCCTTGGCCATAAACAGGCTGTAAAACGTGTATTTATTGATGGCGTGGAAACTGAAGTGGATATAGGCTGGGTCGGGGAAAGTGAGGTCATAAACCCGGAAATTCTCCATATTATGCTTGATAAAGGCTATATCCCTGTAATCTCCCCGATTGCTGTGGACGCAAAAGGCAATGCCCTGAATATCAATGCTGATACGGTTGCAGGAGACATTGCAGCGTCTTTGAATGCTAAAAAATTGATACTTATGACCGATGTTTCAGGTCTCCTGAGAGACATTAAAGACCCAAGCAGCCGCATCTCTCGCGTAAATCTGGATGAAATTGATCCCCTTATTGAGGAAGGAGTTATCAGTGGGGGCATGATCCCCAAAATCAAAGGTGCTGCTGTTGCGGTTAAAAGTGGGGTAGAGAAGGCACATATCATAAATGGGAGTGTTTCCCACTCTATGCTTCTTGAGCTCTTCACAGATGGTGGAGTCGGGACAATGATCTACGGGCCGGAGCACCCGTCGGAGTAACCACGGGTACCAGTGGTCTTTAATTTCTGGAAAAATAATGAAATAAAGAGGCCAAAAGGCAAAAAGGCGTCAGGGCGAATGCACTTGCCCTGGCAACTTTTTAGATTTTAGCATTCACTTTTTTCAAATGGAGTGTTTTTTCAGCAATCTCAGTCTAAAATTGGCGCCCCATAGGTGAATTCTTCGACTTCAAGGACTTTTTTCCAGAGTTCTTTGCATTCACAGTCTGTTGTACTGAGGTCGGCTGGGTTCTGGGTGAGTGAGAAAGTCCTGAGGGAATCTGCAACTTCCGGACTGCATATTTTACAGTTGCGAGGGCCGCGCTTTGAGCCTGCCCCGACCGGGTCGGACATTAGAGGAAGATCCGGATGGGCGGCTTTTGCCTTTTTCAGGATTTCTACTATGCTCCAGAGCCAGGGTGGGCGGTACTGACCTTTCTCCCAGAGGGCTTCGACAAGGGTGCCTTTCTGGACGTTACAGAGGTTGATGGATACGGTGTCAGCATAAGGAGCTGCATCATCTATGGAACGTATGATATCTTCCATTGCCTGCTTTTCGGAGAGGAAGAGGGGTTTGAGCATAAGGTAAGCTTTTATGGTTACTCCATACTTTTTTGCAATTTCTGCTGCACGGACAAAGTCCTGGAATGTGAAACCCTTGTTAATGGAATCTTTTCGGATCTTATCCGAACTTGTCTCCAGCCCGAACGCGAGTTCGAAGGGTTTGTCTTTCAGAATGCTGAGGCAGGCCTGTACATTCTCTTCGGTTACGAAGTTAGGCCGGGTTTCAACAAGCACTTTGATGACTCTTGGATCATCTGCAAGGTTTTTAAGGATTGCATCTCTGGCTTCAGGAAAGACTTCCTGTTCGTCAAGGAAACTACCTGAGGTGAAGATCTTGACCATTAACTCAGGGAACTTTTCAGCTTTCCTCATTGCTTTTGCAAGCTGGGCGATGTAGTCTTCGAGGGATGGGGGCTCACTTGCACAGTCATAGACGTAGCCGCACATCGTACAGCCGCCGGCTTTTCCCCAGCGGCAGCCTGCACTTTTGAAGATGACCGTGAGGGTCTTTGTCTCTACCCCGTTTACAAGGTCTGTTCCGGTCCAGCTTGCCGCAGGTTCATTCGTAGGTGATGGCTTGACTTTTATCCGCTGCCGGATATCCAGTACTGCTTTATTAAGGGACATGGGCGTAGAACTCGCTATTATGGATTAATATTCATTTAATATTCATTTAATATTCATTTTATGATTTACTGCACGATTTGTAAAAAAGGTGGATGAAGCCATTTCGGGCTTCACTTTTATCTTCAATTTTCCGGTTTTACTCAAACTCGATAGTTGCAGGCGGTTTTGGTGTGATATCGTATACCACCCTGGCGACATTCGAAATTTCGGAAGTGATCCTCGATTCGAGTGTCTTGAGGACCTCCCATGGGAGTTCGAGTGCTTCTGCAGTCATTCCATCCCTTGATCCTACAGCCCTTACAGCCACGATCCAGCCGTAAGCCCGGACATCTCCTTTTACTCCTGTGCCTTTGCCGAGCACCGCAGCAAAAGTCTGCCAGGGGCAGAACCTCTCAAGCAGTTCCTCTTCTACTATGAAGTTTGCTTCCCGCACGACTTCAAGTTTTTCCTCGGTAATCTCTCCGAGAATGCGCACCGCAAGCCCGGGGCCCGGGAAAGGCATCCTCTCGCAGATTTCTTCAGGCAGCTGGAGTGCCCAGGCTACTTCCCTTACCTCATCCTTGTAAAGGTCCCCGATAGGCTCAACAATTTTCTTAAAGTCCATTACGCTCGGCAGCCCTCCAACATTGTGGTGGGACTTGATCCCGCCTTCGGACTCGATTCTGTCAGGATAGATCGTGCCCTGGATCAGGTAATCGGCTGCAAGCTTCTTTGCCTCGTCTTCAAAAACGCGGATAAAGGTCTCGCCTATGGCCTTCCGTTTCTCTTCAGGGTCAGTAATATCCTTCAGGGCTGCAAGGAACCTGTCCTTTGCATAGACAATATCCAGGTTCATGTGGGAGAAGATGTGCTTTATCCTCTCGGTTTCTCCTTTCCTCATGAGTCCGGTGTCGATATAGATCGGCTGCAGCCTGTCCCCGATCGCCCTGTAAGCCAGCTCTGCACAAACAGAACTGTCCACGCCGCCCGAGAGAGCAATAATTGCTTTCCCGTCTTTTATTTCCTGACTGATCTTCTCAATTGCCTTTGGAATGAATTTCTCGGGTTTTACCATTGAAATGCTCCTTAAATGATGCTAAATTAATCTTCCTTTGAAGAAATGATGGTGATTGGTGAATGTATGAAAATTATTAAAATTTGATTATATATTCTTGTGATATATGAGTCAGTGCATGGGGTTTTTGATATTTAAAGGTATAGTCGGAGAAGTCATTGATTTCCTTCTTTGATCCAGATAATTTTTAAAGTTATTCTCGTTCTCTTGAAGGCCAGATGTTTACCCGTTTTTACTATTTTCCGTAATGTCCAAAGTTTCTCAGGACCCTCTGGAAATTATCTTTATTTTATCCGACTATCCAGTAACTTACTGGCTTGTAAGATCTCTCTGGCTGGTATAAACTTTTATTTCTTTAAGAGGTGTATGAAAAATGCGGGTAGTGGCAGGGAATAAAAAGACCAGAGAGAATAGATTGGGTAATAATCAATGGAAGAAACTGTTATGAGAGTTTTTTAAGCTCTGAAATTACCTTCTAACCCTTTCAAAAAAACCGAAAATTACAATTATATATTAAGCTTCTCCAAAATATTGCTATTAAAAAGATCGGACGGGAGTTAGTGATAGGAATGGGCAGTGAAAACTATGAAATTATTGATAAACTTGAGAATATTGCAAAATCCCTGCAGAGCATGGCAGAATCTCAGAAGAGAATGGTTGATATTCTGGAGTTGATGGCACAGGAAAAAGAAATTATAGATTTGAAGAAATGAGGCTATGTCGAAAGTAAAAAGTAAAAAGTAAAAATTAATATTAAGCGAAAAAATATCAGGATCATAAGTGTTGATTTTTATCTAACTGGAGAACTTTTGCTTCGGCAGTTTAAGGGGCTTTTCCGGGGAAGATTTCTGTGAAGTACCAGGTTTATTTTCAGGGCTGAAGAGATACCGGAAATTTTGAACACGGAAAAATAAATTTCACATTTGTTTTTTCCGGAGTATTTGTTTTATACCCCCCCCCATTTCCTCTGGAAATTTCTTATCATGTATTTCTTTTAATTATTGATCTTAAAAATCTGAATGCTTAAAGATCCTCTCTAAAACATGATCTCTCAATCTAAAAACCGGGGATATAATAAACAATCCTATACTAAATACTCATGTTTCGGAATATTTGTTCTTGCATTTATAAATCAGTACATCTCAAATTAAGAACAGGGGAGTTGGAACTTTGAATACCGAAATAGCGTTAAAGTTATGGATGGCTCTGATGTTTATACTGATGCTTGGAGTGCTGTTTATTCTACTTATGGTAATCGCTGGCTAATCATAAACAGCATCGAATAACAGATCTCTTCTTGTCTCAAGAGGGGACTTTTAGCGAGATTTTTATCCGACGTTTTAAAATGAAGTTTTATAGATCAATTTTTTGAACATTTCATTTTAGTTTGGCCGGCCAACCAATACCTGAAGGCACGTGGAGACGAGGTTAACTGAGAATTGAGGTCGGCTGAATATAAAATCGGTTGAATATAAAACTGGCTGAATCAAAAATCGGTTGGATCTAAAATGATAGTCAAATATTAAAAGTCAGTAGTTAAAATAAGGTATTTTGCAAATGGTGGAAGTAAAGATCGATATGTGCGGCCATATTTCTTCCCCCTCATTCTTTTGCCTCTTACCAGGCACTGACTTCCCAGGCGCTGAGGATGCCTGATTTTAGAGGTTATGGTATCCGCTCCATTCCCCCCTTCTTTACTTCCACATTTGCTTTTCCGCATTAGCGGCCTCGCCTTTTCTTCTTAAGTCCTATCATCTTATGAAGAAAAGGCACCATCATCGTTACGTTTATGTGAGGTTTTGCTCTCCAGTCCGGGATTTCAAGTGTTACGGGACTGGGGACAGGAGTGCTCTTCATGTTCAGGGAATAACCTTCATGTTCAGAGAATAACCCTGGTCAACATTCGGGATGAAAGGATCGCTTAATCTGCAATTCTTCCGGTTGCCTTCCGGTTGCCTTCCGGTTGCCTTCCGGATTGCAATTCCAGAGTTAACCGTTTTCAAATCTGAGGTATTCTCTCAACATAATTCATTTCCCAATAGAGTTAAACACCATCATCACATAAATTTCTTTCTAAAGTTTTGCTCTGAATTATCTCAGTAAATCAGCTCCGGATTTTTATCTCCGCAGGTTTAAAAAAGAAATTTATCTCTCGTTTTTTGAAAGCAAATGAATATCCTTTTTGATATCTGATGTAAATACTTTCAATCCGCATACCTGCAACTTAAATAAGATGAACCCAAAACACCACAGCGTTGCGGATTTACAACTAAGCATAGCTATTGCGCAAGTGTTATAAATTGATGTCATGGGGACATCTATTTCAAATAATACGTTGACTTTCAAATAATACGTTGACTTTCAAATAATACGTTGACTTTCAAAGATCTTCCTGGAATTTTATATTCTGGCATGGTGCGAGGTCTGCAAACTCAGGGATGAGATAATGGGCATTGATTATGGAGTATTGAGAGATAGTAAAAATGAGCTTGAGTCCAGGGTATTGATGTCTGCCAGAATGTACTCTGTACTCCGCCAGTACTTCGGATATACTGCTTTTCGCCCCCTTCAGGAGGAAATTATCAGGGATGTCCTGGACCGAAAAGACGTCTTCGTGCTCATGCCTACAGGAGGGGGCAAGTCGATCTGCTACCAGCTGCCTGCCCTTCTCCTGGATGGGGTCACTGTCGTGGTTTCTCCCCTGATTTCCCTGATGAAAGACCAGGTTGACGGGCTTGATGCAAATGGGATTGCAGCGGCCTGTATGAACAGCACCCAGAGCGCCAGAGAAATCAGGGATATAAAAACAGCTTTTCTGGAAAACCGGCTGAAGATACTTTATATTGCACCCGAGAGGCTCATGATGCCCGGGACTTTTGCGTTCCTGAAGAAAGGCAAGGTTAGCCTTTTTGCAATCGACGAGGCGCACTGTATTTCGGAATGGGGCCATGACTTCCGGCCTGAGTACCGGAAACTGAAACTCCTGAGGGACCCGAAGACAGGCTTTCCTGATGTGCCGGTTATTGCACTCACGGCTACAGCCACCGACAGGGTCCGAAAAGACATCATATCCCAGCTTGGATTTGCTATCGATCCGGAAAAAGGGCCTTATGTTGCCAGCTTTAACCGGAGCAACCTTTACTATGAGGTCAGGCCAAAAAAAGATACTTTTTCGGAAATTGCCGACTACCTGCGCAGGCACAGGGGAGAAGCCGGAATCATCTACTGCCAGAGCCGGAACAACGTGGAAAACCTTACAAAAAAGCTGAATATTGCCGGGTTCAGGGCTCTTCCCTATCATGCCGGACTTTCAGATTCCGAACGTGCCCGAAACCAGGAGATGTTCATAAAAGATGATGTGGACATAATAGTGGCTACAATCGCTTTCGGGATGGGGATTGACAAGTCCAATGTCCGGTTTGTAATACACTATGACCTTCCCCGAAATCTTGAAAGTTATTACCAGGAAACAGGAAGAGGGGGCAGGGACGGCAGCCCATGCGAATGCATCCTTTTTTTCAGCAGGGGAGACCGCTTTAAAATTGAGTACTTCATCGCACAGAAAACAAATGAGAAAGAAAAGGATATCTCCCTTGTGCAATTAAGGCAGATGGTGGCCTACTGCGAAGGAAATAAGTGCAGGCGCCAGACTCTCATGGAATATTTCGGTGAAGAGTTTCCAGCGTCATGCGGTAACTGTGATACCTGCCTCAGGCCTAAAGACACTTTTGATGGGACCGTAGCTGCCAGGAAACTGGTCGCCTGTGTCCAGGAACTGAATCAGCGTTTCGGCACCAATTATGTTATTGATGTGCTCACAGGCTCAAAGAATAAAAAGATCATACAAAATCACCATGAACGGCTGAAGTCCCACGGCAACGGGCGGGAGTTTACAAAGGAGCAGTGGAGGGCACTGGCCTCCGAAATGACAAATACCGGGCTTCTGGATGTAAGCGGGGCCCAGTATCCTGTTCTGAAACTGAATGCCATGAGCAGGAAAATTTTGAAGGGAGCGGAGAGCGTTGAGCTTGTCTGTCCTGAGGGTTTCATGCCCGGAGCTGAAGAGCGTTTTATACCGCCAGCGCCTGCAGGTAAAATCACAGGAAAAGGCGAAGATAATATACTGCTTCCTGCCAATGTATATTCAACTGCTACTGAGGTCCTTAAAAAAGCAAAGTCTGGAGGACTTCCAAAATCGGGGACAGAGCATGACCCCATTCTTTTTGAGAGGCTAAAAGCCCTCCGAAAACAGATTGCTTTAAAGAAAAATCTTCCTCCATACATCATTTTTTCTGATACCAGCCTGAAGGAGATGGCTGCTAGGCTCCCGCAAAGCCCTGAAGAGTTTCATTCTATCACAGGGGTAGGAGACCATAAACTCCGGAAATACGGAGACGATTTCCTCAAGGAGATCAGAGATTACTGCAATGACTACGGTTTGATTCCGGCAGAGAAAACTGAAGATTCTGAAGATCGCGAGACTGAACCTGAAAAAAAGAGGAAAGCCTTAAAGAGTCCCATCCACAAAAGCGCATTTTCAGAACTTGAAATTGAAACCGACAGTCTCGGGATTGAAACTCCTGTTCCGGAAGTCGGTAAAGAGAAAGCATTAGAAACCTCATCTCTCAAAGTACCAGAAACATCACCCCTCAAGGTTCCCCCCAAAATACCTCCTGAAGTTCGCAGGTTGCCCACAAAGAGAGCAAGGTATCTGGATATGAGTATTCAGGATTGGTCCGAAGCAGATTCTTCTTCTGGAAGTCTTAATGAAATCGACCCTGAAGGAAATTCTCCTGAACCGGTTGACGATGTACCCAAAACGGAATGCTCTGACGATTTTTTTGAAAACGGCTCTCTTGAGATGGACCCCGTCGAAGAAGACCCTTTCGCAACAGATTCTTTTAAACCTGACTACCTTGAGGCAGATTCTTTTGAAATGGATTCCTTTGAGGTGAACTCTCTTGAAATGGTTTCCTCTGAAATGGTTTCCTCTGAAATAGATTCTTCTGAAATAGATTCTTCTGAAATAGATTCTTCTGAAATAGATTCTTCTGAAATAGGTCTCTTTGAAAAGGTCTCTCTTGAAAAGACTTATTCGCTCTATTTACAGGGGCTCGATATTGGTGAAATTGCAGAAATCGAAGGTTTGAGTGTAAAAAATGTGTACAGGCAATTTGAGAGGCTGATACTTGCCGGAAAGGTCAGGAAAATCGAAGGGCTTGTACCTCCTGAAAGGCAGCAGCAAATAAAAATAGTATTGGAAGTACTGGAGGTTGAACTTGACTCCCTGCTCAGGGCGAGGATGGGGGAAAACTGCCCGGAAGATGAACTGAAGCTTATAAAAGCTCTCCTCCTGTCAAAAATGCTTTTCTCAGTCTGAAGGGTTCAAAATAAGCTCTTTTCTATAAATTGTTTTGTTTTTCCTTTCATTTTTTATCAGGATAATAGCTGAATCTCCATCTTTCAGTTCAACTCCTTCAGGCAAGGACAGTTTCATATTGTTTGCTACTTCCAGAACAACAGGAGGATCAGGGCTAATCTCATACTCGATACCGTTATGCTGGAGATAGATGCTGGTGCTTTCCCCAAAGGTAAGTGGGTCTCCTCCATTATGTTCTATTTTAAGGGTCTTTGAATCGAGTATCTGGACATCCAGTTGTGTAAAAGTCCCTGATTTCAGGGCTCTTTCCGTACTCCCTCCAAAGAGTACAGCTACCCCCATGAGAACTAGTGTCGTGGCAACTTAATTTTGAGTCCTATTTATAAGCTTTGAATCCCATCTGTATCTTCATTCATGGCAAAAATAAAACTTGAAGAAGATGAAGTG
>NZ_JJQL01000031.1:0-12175 GCF_000979975.1 Methanosarcina sp. 1.H.A.2.2 | reverse complement strand
ACCTGCGGAACGCGGGGAAGAGCTTGGGGACTTGCCCTCAATAGAGGGAGGAATGAACCAAGAAGCCACTCAGTCTTTAGCTGAGTGGTAGTTCACATCATTCTTAAAATCAATATCAATGCCATCAACATCAATACCCTGGAAATCATGTTCCAATAAATAGACGTATAATCATCGGTTGCTAAATACCAATTTTGGTATTTAAACCAAAGAGTTATATATAATTATACTTTAAAACTATTGATTGAACTGGTCCCTAAACTCAAAATTGCTTCTCTGAATCTCGTGTTCTGAATTATTAATTGAGTTTATGATCAAAAAAATAGTTCTGAAACTTTAAGGCTTTTCGCTGTTTCGAGTAAGGAACTTACATTCATTTTCTAAATGTTGAAGTGGCATGTATAAAATTTAGAAACGTTTGCGGTTGAAACTCACATTCATGCTCGACGTTTCGTTTTTTAGCATGGCTAATTTCTAACTGAGCAATTATTTTCGGCCCATACGAAACAGAGAAGAGTAAACTTCTGATTTGCGAATAAAATTAGTTGGGGGATCAGTTTACTATCAACTAAAACCAAGGTGAAACAAAATGGCTTATAATGACAGAAAAAACCTTTTCAGGGTAAGAGACGGTGACAGTGGAGGTTTCGGAGCGACCAGAGAAATGTACAAAGTAACCTGTTCTGACTGTGGGATTGAAACCGAAGTGCCTTTCAAACCTGATCCCGAAAGACCGGTTTACTGCAGGGACTGTCTTCCTAACCACAGGAAACCCAGATTTGAGAACCGCAGATACTGAACTTATCTCAATAATTGAGATCTTTTTTTAAGAGGTTTTTAGACTCAGTACCAAAATCCAGTGAGGAATGTAAAATTAAAAATCACTGGGTTTTGGAACAGGGTCGGTTTCTACGAAGCCGAATAAAAGAAAACGTGGTACATTACGGGGCAGTCATTGAGAAGAAAACAGGGCAGTCATTGAGAAGAAAAAAACCCTTAGGCTCCGGCACAGAACTACCTCTGCACATTCCCGATTGGACGTTTTGATTTTCACTATCATGGTCTCCAATCAAAGTTCCAATTAATTACGAGTTGCATAGGTTATTTTGTTGCGGGTACTTAGTTTAAACCCTAATTTGACCTAAGAATACATTTTCTACTGGATAAATGGGTTTCATGCTTCTGTTTTCTTTACACAATTAAAAGTAATATCTTGTATTTTTTGGGCACTTCGTTGTTTTGTATTGATCTCCTCATAAAAACCAACGTGATCTTTAATTGAAAGTCTTCTTATCTATAGGGAATAACGAAGAGCCATTTTTTGATTTGTGATGTTTCTTTATTTTTTCCGTAAGAGCCTGTGCCGCTACAACTCGTTTTTTGTACGAAAACACTTTATTAATTAGTGGAACTTCTCAAATTCGGGTTAAAATTCAGAAGCAATCGTAAAAAAACTGTATTGTAGAGTAAAATGTTGCTATCCAAAAGAATGAAAAATCAGTTTTCTTCAATTTCATACCGGATACTTGCAAAGATAATAAGTTTCAATCTTTGTCTTAGTGGGTTTTACTAAAGAATTTTGTTATTGATCGCGAAATATGCAGACTTTTGAGTTTCAATCCAATTTTTCTTGTTTTTATCGCCAAAATTTCTACTTATTTTCAGCATCCGATGTCCACAGCTAATTAAAAACCTACAACAAAATAAATTCTCATATCTGGTAATACTAACTTGCATAATATACATTTATTCGTAACACATTTTTTTAGAAACGTATATATAGTAAAATGGTTTTATTCAACTAATTATAATTATTACTTAAAAAGTAACACTTTGGCAATATTTTTAGTTATATAAGTATTATCTAAAAAAAGAATCTTTCCAGTCATTAAAACACTGGTTCGGGAATTAATGTCAAAAAAATTCCGGACTCTAATATCAATCGAGGAGGAGTTTAAATTAAGAAAAACCAGCAATATTTGCTCATAGGCTCAATAGTCATAATTATGGCGGCTGTTGTTGTTGTCAGTTCGATGTCCAGTCCTGCTTCAGATTCTGCGTTAGATGACCCGGCTTCCCAGGTTTCGGCGGAAATGGAATTCCGGGGGTCTGGAGAACTGGTAAGTTCCCAGGGGTCTGACGAACTGATCGCAGCCGTAGGGACTCACGGCGGAGAACCGGAAGTGGGCTTTAACCCGATTACCGGCTGGGGTTATAACCGTGAACCTCTGGTCCAGAGCACTCTTTTCAAAAAGGACAGCAGTGCAAATCTGATCAACGATTTAGCTACAAATTATACGGTTAGCAGTGACGGGTTAAAGTGGACTGTTACAATAAGAGATGACGTTAAATTCCATGATGGAGTGCCTTTAACAGCTAAGGATGTGGCATTCACCTTTAACACGGCAGCAGATGCCAGTGGCAGTGTGGATTTATCCATGCTGGAAAAGGCTGCAGCAATCGAAGGTTACACCGTTGAATTCGACTTGAATGACCCTCAGGCTACCTTCATCAATAAACTCGCAGTTATTGGCATTGTCCCTGAACATGCTTACGATGAAAATTACGGTCAAAATCCAATAGGTTCAGGCCCATACAAATTTGTCCAGTGGGATAAAGGGCAGCAGGTAATCTTTGAAGCAAATCCGGATTATTATGGGCAGGAACCGTACTTTAAAAAGATAACCATGCTCTTTATGGGATCAGACGCTGCTTTTGCGGCGGCCAGGTCCGGACAGATTGATCTGGCTGAAATTCCTGCTTCATTCGCCAAACAAACCGTAGATGGAATGAAAATAGTATCTCTTGATTCTATTGATGCTCGAGGAATAAGCTTTCCCCTGCAAGCAAATACCGGTGAAAAAACTGAAAATGGCTACGCAATCGGGAACAATATAACTTCTGATATTGCAATAAGAAAAGCCCTGAACATCGGAATAGACAGGCAGGCGTTAATCAATGGAGCATTAAATGGGCAGGGCAAAGAGGAATTCACGGGTGTGGATAAATTACCCTGGGGAAATAAGGAAGCTATTTTTGAGGATGGAAATCTCGAAGCAGCAAAGAAAATCTTAACTGAAGCCGGCTGGGAAGATACCGATGGCGACGGCATTGTTGAGAAAAATGGATTAAAAGCCGAATTTACTTTATTATATACTTCCAATGCGCAGGAAAGGCAGGCATTAGCTGTTTCGGTATCGGAAGAAGCAAAAAAATTGGGTATAAACATTAAAGTCGAGGGTAAAAGCTGGAATGAAATTGACACCCTTGTTCATTCAACTCCGGTAGTCTTTGGTTATGGTTCGCTGGATCCAACTGACGTATACTTAAGATACTACAGCAAGAGCTACGATCCTTCGAATTACAACAATGTAATTATGTACAACAATTCTGCTGTGGACAACTACCTGAGAACAGCCATAACCAGTTTTGATCAGGATACTGCCAATGAAAACTGGCAGCTGGCTGCCTGGGATGGGACAACAGGCTTTTCAGAAAAAGGAGATGCTACATGGCTGTGGATGGCAACCATTAATTATGTCTTCATTATGGATGACGACCTGGATATCGGAACTCCCAAAATACAGCCTCACGGTGCAGATATCTTTGGTAGCATTCTGGAATGGAAACGCACAGGAAATTAAACAGGGAGTTGAATTTCTATTTCAAATCCCATTTTTTTTCTTTTGAATATCTTATGAAACTCTGAAAAGCTGCTCAATCTTGAAATGGAAGCTGTTTAGTATTGTTACCTTTTGGTATCGTTACCTTTTGATAACGATACCTTTTGATATCGTTACCTTTTGATATCGTTACCTTTTGATATCGTTACCTTTTGATATCGTTACCTTCCGGTATCTTCCGGAATCGTCATAATTTATACTTATTTTCAGCATCCAATAGCTGCAGCTGATTAAAATGCTCTTAAAATGAATAATAACTCTCATTTAATGATACGATATTCCATGAAACAAACGTTTTAGTAACACTTTCTTTTAGGAAAGTATATATAGTAAAATTGTTTTAATTTAACCTATCTTAATAATTGTGTAAAAAATAATACTTTGGTAATATTTTTATCTATGAAAGTGTTATTCAAAAAGTATTTCTAGTCATTACAATCTGGTAAAGGGCTTTTTGCAAAAATAATTCAGTGTGTTGATTAAAATGGAGGAGGAGTTCAGATTAAGAAAAACCAGCAGTATTTGCTTATAGGATCAATAATCGTAATTATAGCGGCTATTGTTATAATCAGTTCTATGCCTGGCTCTACGTCCAGTTCTACGTCAGACAGCTCAACGTCCCAGGCTTCTGATGAATTGGTCGTAAATGTATATTCGCATACAGGGGAACCAAAAGCAGGATTTGATCCGCTTATGGGATGGGGATCAGGTCATGTGAATTTTGAACCATTGATACAAAGTACTCTTTTTAAATCAGCTGATGATGGCAGTATAATAAATGACCTTGCTACGGATTACTCTGTTAGTTCTGATGGGAATACCTGGACTGTAAATATAAGAGATGATGTTAAATTTACAGATGGGGAGAAATTATCAGCAGAAGACGTAGCATTTACCTTTAATACAGCAGTTGGAAGTAATTCAGAGCTGGATATGAGTAATCTTGAAAATGCTGCAGCAATAAATGATACTGCAGTTGAATTCAAATTAAAAGAACCCCAGTCAAGCTTCATATGGAGACTCAGATACGTTGGAATTGTGCCAGAACATGCATATAAAAAAGAAACCTACGGGTCAAATCCAATTGGATCGGGACCATATAAATTGATACAGTGGGACAAAGGTCAACAGGCAATATTTAATTTAAACGAAGATTACTATGGAAAAAAACCATTCTTCAAAAAAATAACCATGTTATTCCTGGATAAAGAAACTGCATTTGCAGCTGCAAGGTCCGGTGATGTAGACCTGGCTGAAATCGACATTAACCATGCCAATCAGACTATAGATGGATATAATTTAATGTCTCTTCCCTCATCAAGAGCATTCGGAGTTTCATTCCCCCTGCAGAATAATATAGGGGAAATAAGTCTACAGGGAGATCCCATAGGCAATAATGTAACAGCAGATCTGGCAATTCGAAAAGCCTTAAACATAGGTATCGACAGAAAAGCCATACTTGACGGAGTAATATATGGAAAAGGGGATGTAGAATACACCGGAGTAGATCAACGAAACTTTGGGAACCCTGAAGCTAAAATCAACGATTCAAATCTCGAAGAAGCCAAAATAATGTTAGAAAACGCAGGATGGAAGGACAACGATGGCGATGGAATTCGAGAAAAAGATGGAACTAAAGCAGAATTTAAACTATACTATTCTTCAGCAGACCAAACAAGGCAAGCTCTTTCAGTGGCTGTAAGTGAACAGGCCAAAAAATTAGGTATAAAAATAGACCTGGTCGGCACAAACTGGGATGAAATATATGCCAATCAATACAGTTCAGCCGTTTTATACGCTTACAGCAGTATAGATACCTTCAATTTATACATGCAATACCACAGTAAAGAAGCAGATGATACATACAAGAATCCGGGGCTTTACAATAATCCTGTTGTAGATGGATATTTAGAATCAGCTTTAAGATCCGCAGACCAGGCCCAGGCTACAAAAAACTGGCAATTAGCCGCATATGATGGAAAGACCGGTTACGGGCCTGCAGGAGATGCAACATGGTTATGGCTGGTGACAATGGATTATCTGTATACGGTGGATGAAACCTTAGACATAGGAACTCCACAAAAAAACGCTGGGTCCGATATTTTAGGAAATATCTACGAATGGACAAGAACAAATGCAACCAGCTCGACTTAAAGTGAGTGATATTAACATCGTAATAAAATGATGTTCTAAATATTACTCCTTTTACCTTTTTTATTTGGGGCTGGAATTTGATGGGAAATTCTTGAAAAATATAGTGCAATCTATTTCGACTTAAAATCGTATGAAAATTCTTCAGATTATTCCTAATTATTCATAATATTTGTATCTATGTTAAAATGAATCTATTATAAAATAATTATTATGTGAGGGAATCGCGTGTTAGACAATGAAAAAATAGCGGGCTTTATAGGAAAAAAAATACTTCGGTTGATAAGTCTTTTGATTCTAGTTTGTTTTGTAAGTTTCATGCTCATTCAATACTCGCCTATAGACCCTGTTAGAGCTTATATTGGAGAAATGCCAGTGAGTGCAGAGCACAAAGCTAAACTTGAAGAATATTGGGGAGTTAACACGCCTCCGCAGGAAAAATTCTTGAACTGGGCGGGAGATGTTCTTAAAGGAAACTTTGGAATTTCATTGATTTATAGAATACCTGTTACTGATGTAATCAAAGAACGATTCACAGCTTCTCTTGCTCTGATGGCGGCTTCATGGCTGTTTTCAGGAATTTTAGGTTTCATTTTAGGGATAGTAGCGGGAATGAAGAAAGGAACGTGGATAGATAAGGCAATAAAAACTTATTGTTATGTTTTAGCTGCCACACCAACTTTTTGGCTGGCATTGATTCTATTAATGGTATTTTCAGTGTATTTGGGCTGGTTCCCTATAGGTTTAAGTGTACCAATAGGCGTCACTGCGGAAAATGTGACTTTTTTGGATTGGTTTCTGCGTTTAATTCTCCCTGCACTAACTTTGAGTTTATTAGGAGTTGCTCAAATTGCGCTGTTTACTCGAGAAAAATTAATAGAAGTTCTATCCAGTGATTATGTATTATTTGCAAAGGCAAGAGGTGAAAAAGGATTAAATCTGGTATTAAGGCATGGAATTAGGAACGTTGCACTTCCAGCTATTACACTACAGTTTTTAGGATTCAGTGAATTGTTTGGAGGAACAGTTCTGGTTGAACAGGTATTTTCCTATCCCGGAATTGGACAGGCTGCAGTAGCAGCAGGATTGAGATCTGATGTACCACTGCTTTTAGGAATAGTTATTGTTAGTGCTTGCTTTGTCTTTTTTGGAAACGCAATTGCTGATCTTATATACCAGTTTGTTGATCCCAGGATAAAACAACAGGAGGCCTCAATATGAGTACTGCTGTTGTAACAGTTAACAAAGGAGTATTCAGCGGATTTAATTTAAGGCAGAAGACTCTTTTAATAATAGGCTTCACGTCCCTTTTATTGCTTGCAATTGTGATTTCTAGCGTGAGTTTCGGCGAAGAATCTTTACATACTAATTTTGGCTCTAAAAACCTTAATCCTTCCCCGGAACATCCGTTTGGGACCGATTGGATGGGAAGGGACATGTTCATAAGAACTCTAAAGGGACTTGGTTCAAGCATAATGATTGGAGCTTTTGCTTCTACAATCAGTACTATACTGGCCATAATTTTAGGCTTGCTCTCAAGTACAGGAAAGATCGCAGATTCCTTTATCGCCTGGTTAGTAGATTTATTCCTTTCAATCCCCCACCTTCTTTTGATAATCCTTATTTCCATAGGATTCGGAGGCGGAGCAACAGGAGTCATTATTGGAGTTGCATTAACGCATTGGACAGGCTTAACAAGGGTTGTAAGAGCAGAAATTAAGCAGCTAAAAACCCAGGAATATATCCATATATCCAGAAATCTTGGTAAGTCAAAATGGTGGATAGCTACAAAACATATTCTGCCTCATTTAATTCCTCAAATTTTATTAGGCACGATTTTAATGTTTCCACATGCTATTTTACATGAAGCTTCAGCTACATTCCTGGGTTTTGGACTTTCACCCCACGAACCGGCAATTGGTATCATTTTATCAGAGTCTATGAAGTACCTCTCGGCAGGATACTGGTGGCTTGCTTTCTTTCCGGGATTATCCCTGTTAATTGTAGTCCTGGCATTTGATATGATTGGAGAAAATTTAGGAAAGCTGATGGACCCAAAAAATGCTCACGAGTAAAGTTCACATGAGTAAATTTCACCGGGTATCGGTTGAGATATTTTTTGCCTGAATGGTAAGTACAGATCTTAGATTTAAAAGGTGTGGAATATGGGAAATATGAGAAATAAAACTGAAATAAATGCTAAAGAAAAGAAGGAGACTGAAGCTCTATTAAAAGTAGAAGACCTTTCCCTTTCTTTCATTCAATATGCTTCCGGACTCAGGCAAACTGAGTTAAAAGTAATCTGCAATTTGAGCATAGAAGCTTACAGAGGTGAAATTTTAGCCGTTGTTGGTTCGAGCGGGTCTGGTAAAAGTCTTCTGGCACATGCAATTTTAGGGATTTTACCTTCAAACGCGAAACTTGATGTGAATATGGAATACAATGGCAAGAAACTCACTCAGGAGATAAAAGAAGAAATCAGGGGAAAAGAAATAGCTCTGATCCCTCAATCCACAACCTACCTGGACCCTTTAATGAGGATCTCCAATCAGGTAATAGGATGTGTTGAAGAGAAAAATGAAGGCTTGATGAAGAAGGTCCAGAGAGAAATTTTCCAGAAATATGATTTAAAACCAGATGTTGATAGAATGTTCCCCCATGAGTTATCAGGAGGCATGACCAGAAGAGTTCTGGTTTCCACTGCCGTAATGAGTTCCGCAAAGCTCATAATTGCAGATGAACCAACTCCGGGTCTGGATGAAAAAACTTTGAATGAAACCTTGAGTTACTTCAAAGACATGGCAAATAAAGGATGTGCAGTGATACTTATAACTCATGATATAGAAGCTGCATTAAAAATCTCTGATAAAATTGCAATCTTCTATGCAGGTACGGTTTTAGAAGTAGCTAATGTTGAAGATTTTAAAAATAACGGGGAAAATTTAAGGCACCCATACACCCGGGCACTCTGGAATGCCCTTCCCCAGAACAATTTCCTGGCAATTAAAGGCCATCAACCAATGCAGGATGAAGTCATTGATGGATGTATATTTTATGAAAGGTGTTCCAAAAAGAATGAGCTTTGCTCTAAAGGCATCCCTCAATTTAAAACTATCAACGGAGGAGTGGTGAGGTGCAATAATGTGTCTTAAAGGCGAAAATATAAGTTTCGGGTATAAAAGAAACAATTTGATTTTAAATAATGTGAATATATCTCTAGGTAGTGGGGAAGTACTGGGTCTAATCGGAGACAGCGGAAGTGGTAAATCAACCCTCTGTAAAATATTGGCTGGTTACGAAAATGACTATCAGGGAAATGTAAGTATCGACGGAAAAGAAATTCCCTCAAAAGGATATAACCCGGTCCAGTTAGTCTTTCAACACCCGGAAAAAGCTGTAAACCCTAAATGGAAAATGAAAGACATTTTAAATGAAGGACATATTGTTCCACAGGATATTTTAGATTCATTCGGAATAAAAAAGAGCTGGCTTAACAGATGGCCAAATGAGCTTTCCGGAGGAGAACTTCAAAGGTTTGCCCTTGCAAGGGCTTTAAGCCCTGAAACTAAATTTTTAATCGCTGATGAAATAACTACAATGGTAGATGCCATTACTCAAGCCCAAATCTGGAGTATAGTTCTGGATATAGTCAAAGAGCTGAATATCGGAGTACTGGTTGTAAGTCACGAAAAAAAATTAATTAAAAGGCTATGTAATGATGTCGTTTATTTTAATGATATAAATAATGCCTAACCAAAATTCCAGTTTTTCCTCATAAACTGGGAGATCTCTTCCAGAGCCGCGGAGGATATTTTTCGTTTTTCTCCCTCCGCTGCAATGGGACTGAGCCAGCCGTCAGTCCGATAAAAAGAGATCCAAAAGACGGCACTGAAATTAAGAGAGACAGATATTGAAGGAAATATCCCCGGGATAGAGAGAATATTTTCCTTTTATTCCCCGAGGACTGTTTTTTAATTCATAGGCGATACAGACGCCTCCGCCAGCTTGTCTGGCGGCCCTTCCCAAAAGGAAAAATGAAAGCAAAACTATTTGAAAGAGAAATGAGACTGAAAAAGAGATGAGATCGAAATTTCTGCAGATTTGACCCGTTTGGTTCTCGTTCTTTCTAACTCAAAAGTGTTCTCAGTTGTTTTTATTTCCCGGGCTTTTCTCTTCTCTTCTCTTCTCTTCATTTTGGGAAAGACCGCTCTCCTGTGTCGAGCGGGACAAAAAAGACTCAGTATAGCGAGTACCGTTGTATGGATTAGAAATAATGTAATTTAGTCCTCCTGTGCGAGGAGAAAAGTAACGTTACTTGTCCATAAGTTAGTCTGCTTGAGCGAAACTCACTTTATTACCCGAAATTGGCCCTCTTGAGCAAAGCTCCCATTCTTATGCTCTCGAATGTCCTATCAGGTACCCTCCAAAACCTGTGACCCAGAGCAGGATCGGATATGCTATCCACCGCTCAAGCCCTCCGAGCCCAAAGGCTGAAAAAGGGCTTGCCTCTCCCATGATGTAGTAAAGAAACAGGTCCAAAAGTGCGATTCCTCCGAGTATGACTGAGAAATAGCTAAGTGGTGCCCTCTCGATCCTGGAGCTTGTAATTGCGGATATGCCTCCCATAACGAAAGCCATCAGTGTAAAAATTCCGTGTATATCCCCATAGCTCCCGTTGAAGATCCCGACTCCCAGGACTCCGATCCCGAATAAGGCCAGAGGAGCAGTGACTTCTCGCTTCCGGAACGCGCGGTTAATGCAGTATGCAGAAGAGGCGATTAAGAGGCCTGTTAAAGCCATTGCAGCACTGAAGATGGTTGAAGATGGTTGTATTATAATACTGTTGGGCGGATCGGTTGCACCCAGGTCGCTTATCATGTTCTGCGAAGTGCTGTACCCGGGATATAGCGTCTCAGCCGTGATAATCCCGAGGAAAGCCAGCACGCCTGCAATGAATAGGAGTGCTCCTGCAATGTTTTCGTACCGCATACGAGAATGTGATCTGTCAACCATGGCAATCTGATAAACCAAGGGGGGTGAGGGTATTTAGGGGTTGTGTTGGGGGATTCCGGTCAGTAATAATAATTTCAGATACTTTTAACAATTCCAGGTACTTTTAACAATTCCAGGTACTTTTAACAATTCCAGATACTTTTAACAATTTCAAACACTTTTAACAATTCCAGATACTTTTAACAATTTTAAATACTTTTAACAATTCCAGATACTTTTAACAATTTCAAATACTTTTGATTTCTTCTTGTTTCCCTGTAAAGGCTGTATATTACCATTGAAATGATAGGGATTAGCCCTTCTTTCGCCCTAATAAGGGTAAATATTAATTCGTAAATCTAAAGAGCATTAATCGACTTTCTTATCATAAAAACAGTCCTGAAAACTTTTTAAAATTAAGAGTGAAATGGCTTTTTTTATTAGCTCATAGATCTCTTTTCTGCAGGCGGTTTTCAGAAATCTCTTCTGCAAACTCTGGATATAAAGTGTTTTTTTAGTTGAGAGAGTGTCATCATTTGGATAGATACAGTTATATATTAGAAGTGCGATGTAGATGTATTGAAAATAAAGAGAAGTATACTCATCTGTTGTTAAAAAACCAATTTTTGTTTTTAAACAAAGAGCTCTATACAATCTTATTTTTAAACTATTAACAAAAACTAAAACAAAGGTGAAACAAATATGGCTTTTAATGACAGAAATAACTTCGGTGGTAACAATTTCGGCGCTCCTAGAGAAATGCACAAGACAACCTGTTCAGACTGTAAAGCTGAGACAGAAGTGCCTTTCAAACCTGACCCAGAAAGACCTGTTTACTGCAGGGACTGTCTTCCTAACCACAGGACACCCAGAGAAAACCGCAGATATTAAGCGCCCAAATTTCGTATTGGGATCACAGGAAATTTGATATTTCCTGGGAGTTGCGATGTAATCGCAACCGCATGAGGTCCGTTTCGCTTTGCTCAAGCGGACTAATTCTTTTACTTTTTTAAAATACACTATAGTCGGAATATACTTTTCTCTTTACCTGTAATCTTTTGCAGCTTTGAAGATTTGCAGCTTGAGAATTAGCACTTTACAGGGCCGATAAGTTTTGCTTATCGTAAGTCTTTATTGAGGTGCTGTTTCCGAGTTAAAGTTAAAAACTGTTAGCCAAATCCTTTTTTCATTGGATATATCCGACAATGGATTGCTATATAATAAATGAAACTTCCTCTATTTTCAATTCAATTAAAACCTAAGTTTGACAGTATCCACTAATTGGTACTGAATATTTCCCTTCTTTTTTGACCCACCTGGACTTGACAATTCTCTTAATTTTATAAAAA
>NZ_JJQL01000040.1:0-12295 GCF_000979975.1 Methanosarcina sp. 1.H.A.2.2 | reverse complement strand
TGAAAGTTTAAAAACGTTGCCAATAAGCGTATTATTGAAGAGTTGACGGCTGTATCCCGCCATTAAAATGACAGGGATTAGCCTTAGACGCTCCTAAAACCTTAAAGGATAACCTTTCCCGGAGTCTGAAGAAAACCGGCAATATCCCTCTCTGTTTTTCGAGGGATGCCGGTAATTTGTTTTTACAATTAAGCATTATCCCCACTTTCCGCAGATGTCGATTCAAGTTTCATAATTGTTACTGATATCGTTTAGTATGAAAACTGCCCCGGGTATTCAAACATGTGGTTTTGAAATTTCCCACACTTTTCGACCTCATGCCTTCATTCAAAGCTTCCAATTCCCATTTCTCGAAGAATCAGTTAAACTAATAATTGCAGATTTAGGAGTAATTCTCCAAAAACGATAACAAGAAAAATGCTTTTTTTAGAACATCTGCAAAAGGTCAGGTAATGGGTATTTGCTCTATTTCCTAAACATTTTGAGTTTTATGTTAAATAGACTAGCCTTCCCCCTATTATATAAAAGGTTTTTAGAAAACCAAACCGAAGCCAGAACTAAAAAAAGCTGGAGTAATATAATTAGATAGTTACTTTTTGAGGACGGGCTTGTCGATAAATCAAAAGAATTAAATACAGTGGGGAGATATACTACAGTGTTAAATATTTTGCATGAACGTGGGATATAAAAATTCGAGAGTAAATAAAGAGTGGGGACTCATGACAAGAAATAAGCTTTCCGGAATCCAAATAAAAAATATTAAATGCTCCGCATGTGCTGGGTTAATGCACGTATCCAGAATATGCCCTCTTTCACAACTAATCCGGAGCAGACCAGCTTCAGAGGGAAAAAAGTCGATTTTCGCCGAAAGGAAGGCTCTTGATGCGAAAATCAATCAAAAAGAAAATGATGATACAAATAATGATACTTTAGAGCGCAAAACTGTAGCTTTTTATTTGCCTTCTCTGATACGGATAAGGGCTACTGATAAGGATGGAAACTCTATTGAAGTCACGTACTAATTGACTAAAAGCCCGAGCAAGTGCCGTGAAGTGTAAAAAGGCAAAATTGAAACCTTCATGGTTTTTTCTCCATTTCCCTATTTTTTCCGGGCTTTCCGTGTTTTGTGTCTTTCCATATTTTGTGTATTTCCGTGTTTTGTGTCTTTCCATGTTTTATTTTTCTATAGGGTTCAGGTTCCCTGGTGAAATATCAACTGCTTAATAGGTGACCATCCAATTTTGTAAGAGAAAGAAAACAGATTTGCAGAAAAATAAATTTGCAAGAAAATTAATTTACATCACTTGAGGACTTCTCTGCAAAGCTAAAATAATAAGGAATAGACACTTTAAAGACAGAAGATCCCTTTAGATCCTTTTAAGACATGTTCTGGAGATGTAAAAATGACCTTGGTTATCGCTTTCGTCGGAAAAAACGGTGCAGTAATGGCCGGAGACATGAGGGAAATCACTTTTGAAGGAGAGAAGTCCGATAGAGAGAAACTTGAAAAAGAGCTTTACAGCGGTGAAATAGTTACGGACGAGGAACTGGCAAAAAAGGCAGAGGAATTTGGGGTCAAAATAACGGTCACGGACTGCAAGAGCAAAGTCTCGGAGAGAAACGGCATCCTGGTAGGAGAGGTCTCCTCAGTTGAAGGCGGGATCGTTAAAAAAAGAAGGCTGTACGCTTCAGCAGGAAATTATGCAATTGCCGAACTCAGGGACTCGGAACTTACCCTGACCTCACAGGGAAAGGGAAGCAATTTCATAGCTTTCGGAAACGAGTTTACAAAGCAGGTAGCCAATAAATGTTTCAAGGATAACTGGACGAAAAAGAGTAACCTTCAGGATGCAGTAAAAATCCTCATGCTCTGTATGGAGACCGCAGCAAAGAAAACAGCTTCCGTGAGCAAGCAGTTTGTTATCGTACAAACCGCATCGAATGTTGATGTTTTGAAAATTGTGGAAAAGGACCGAAAAGGCTGATGACAAAAACAGAAAAAGCTGAAAAGGCAAAGACAGAAAAGGCTGAAAAGGCAAAGACAGAAAAGGCTGAAAAGGCAAAAACAAGAAAGGCTGAAAAGGCAAAAACAAGAAAGGCTGAAAAGGCAAAAACAGAAAAAGCAAAAACAGAAAAAGCAAAAAAGGCTAAAGAGGCAGAAGTTGGGGGAATTGCACCGCCCTTTTCTGCTCACTCATTTACGAAAAGCTCGACAAATTCGAATTTCGTCACATCAAACAGGCCCTTATCCCCCAGTTTTAGTTCGGGAATTACCAGAAGCGACATAAATGCAAGAGTCATAAAAGGCGACTCAAGCGACGTTCCCAGTCTCCTGGCTTCTGCATTCAGCAGCTGGTACCGGGAAGCTACCTCTTCTCCATCAAGGGTGCTCATAAGGCCCGCAACCTCAAGCGGAAGATCAAGAAGGTTTTCTGCGGTGCCCACAACGATTCCTCCTCTGTTTTCCACCAGCCGGTTGACAGCTTCAACTATGTCCTGATCGGCGGCTCCAACTGCAATTATATTGTGACTGTCGTGGGCAATGCTGCTTGCAATAGCGCCTCTTTTCAAGCCTATATTCTTTATGAAACCGATCTGAACAGGGTCATCTGCATACCTGCTCAGGACGACCATTTTCAAAATATCCCGTACAGGGTCCGAAACCAGATTGCCGTTTTCTACTTTTGGCAGAGCCAGTTCCTGGCCTGTAACCAGTTCTCCATCCCTGGCGACAATCACTCTTATTTTCGTTATATTTTCCTTATTTTCCCTTTCCTTATTTTCCCCTGCAGGAGGCACAGCCAGTTTTACATCCTCAATTGAAATTTTGTTTCTGTTGAAAACATTTCTTGCAGGAACTTTTTCCACCGGGAAAAGAACCTTTCCGTTTTCGTAAACACATTCTCCATCGATAAAGGTGCTCAGCACATTGAAAGCTTTCAGGTCGTCTACGATGATGAAATCCGCAGGGTCTCCCTCACGCAGCAGTCCGACATCGAACCCGTAATGCTCCACCGGATTGATCACCGCTGCCCTGATAATGTTATAGATATCAAGTCCCTTCTCCTGGCCGCACCGGATCAGTTTATCGATATGCCCTTCATATATCAGAGTATCAGGGTGGGAATCATCAGTGCAGAGCATAACCATTTCAGGGTATTCATCTATCAAGCTGTACAGGGTTTCAAAATTCCTGGCTGAACTCCCTTCCCTGATCAGGACCTTCATCCCGAGTTTTATTTTCTCAACCGCTTCTTCGTAAGTAAAACATTCGTGGTCTGTGGAAATTCCTGCCCCGATATATTTCTGCAGGTCGGCTCCCCTCAAGCCAGGCGCGTGCCCGTCAACAATCTTGCCGTACTTTTTAGCTGATTCCAGCTTCGCCATTACCTCGGGAAATTCTAAAATCACGCCCGGGAAATTCATCATCTCGGAAAGGTAATACAGGTCCTTCCTTGCCAGAAGTCGGTCCACAGCCTCTGCAGCCAGCACCGCCCCGGCTGATTCGAAAGGTGTAGCCGGCACACACGAGGGCACCCCAAAAAAGACCTTAAGAGGGGCTTTTTTTGAATCCTCAAGCATGTAATCAATGCCCTCTTCCCCCATCACGTTTGCAATCTCATGAGGATCACTGACCACTGCCACCGTACCTTTTGCAACAGCCATCCGGGCAAAAACCGAAGGCACGGTCATGGAACTTTCTATATGCACATGGGCGTCCACCAGCCCTGGCAGGATGTACTGCTCATTATCGTGTGCCTTCTCTTCAACACGAATGATTTTTCCGTTTTCAACAGTAATCTCACCTTTGAACTGCCGCCTGGAAACGGCGTCAACAATAATCCCCAGGTACTTTTTCATGGGGATTTATTCCACCCTCCAATGTATAAATATTTCCAAGAAGCCAGAATTTAGAAAGTTGGAGAAAAGGAATAAAAAAAGGAAGATACAGGTTATTTGGTCGATTACCTTTCATCAAATGCAAAAAAACAAATGCAAAAAACTATAGAGATATATAGGCACTTTTTTGTTGGCTACGAACATCGGTTTTGACCATGTAAAAGTAGCACGAAAAGATAAATAAAAGGTACACTGTTAAGTCTTCGGGGATGGCTACAATTACATGTTCGCCTGTAACTGGAAAATTTCTTATCCCCTAAGACATAACAGTACCAAAAAAGGAAAAGATAAAATGAAACCAACACGAGTTCCTAAAAATCCTTGTTTTTCTTCCGGGCCTTGTGCCAAACATCCAGGGTATTCTGTTGAAGAGCTGAAGGATACACCTTTTGGCCGGTCACACCGGAGCAAACCTGGCAAGGAAAAATTAGCTGAAGCAATTAAAAGAACAAGAGATATGCTTGGACTTCCTGCTGATTATCTCGTAGGTATTGTACCGGCTTCCGATACAGGCGCTTTTGAAATGTGCTTGTGGTCCATGCTGGGATGCCGCGGGGTTGATGTTCTGGTTTGGGAATCTTTCGGTAAAGAATGGGCAACCGACATCACTAAACAGTTAAAATTAAAAGATACCCGAGTTTTTGAGGCAGAATACGGGAAATTACCGGATTTAAAGCAGGTCGATTTCAAGAATGATGTCGTCTTTGTCTGGAATGGGACTACAAGCGGAGTCAGAGTGCCCAATGGCGACTGGATTCCTGATGACCGGGAAGGGCTCACGCTTTGCGATGCCACCTCTGCTGTATTTGCTATGGATATACCCTACCATAAATTGGATGTCATTACCTTCTCATGGCAGAAGGTTTTAGGTGGGGAAGGTGCACACGGGATGCTGATTTTATCCCCGCGGGCTGTTCAGCGGTTAGAAAGCTATACTCCTGCCTGGCCATTGCCCAAAATTTTCAGACTGACCAAAGGTGGTAAACTAAATAAGGAGATTTTTGAAGGCTCTACTATTAACACCCCATCCATGCTGGCTAATGAAGATTGGCTGGCAACACTAAAATGGGCAGAGTCTGTCGGAGGGCTTAAACAACTTCTCCAGCGGACAAATGAAAATCTGGAGGTCTTTGAGGCATTTGTTGCTAAAAACAACTGGATCCATTTCTTAGCGGAAACAAAAGAGATAAGGTCCAGTACCAGTGTCTGCTTTAAAGTTGATTTATCCGACGAAAAGCTTAAAGCACTGATTAAAACGCTTGAGAATGAAAAAGTTGCTTATGACATCGGTTCTTACCGGGATGCTCCTTCGGGTTTGCGCATCTGGTGTGGTGCTACCATCGAGAAAGAGGATTTAGAATGCCTCTGTGAATGGATCGAATGGGCTTACAATTTGGTTAAATAATTAAATCCTTTTTGTTATCAGCAAAGAAGGGTTCGAGAGAGATCGTTAATATCTTTTTTGCTGATAGCAAAAGGATGTTTTATCCCTAAATTTGTCTCACGCGGACAGATTTTAAATATCCCTTCAAAATCCTTTTTGTACACCTGATTTATCAGAGAGATTTTCAATTCTCTTACTTTTTCATCAAACTTTAACTCCAGAAGCTTTTTCTTTTTATTCGAATTTTCCTATAAAGATACGATTTTCTCAAAATAATATTGAAAATAAGAGTCTGTTAACTTCTGAAAATCAAGCAAAATAGTTGCCACTTTGGAAAGGAAATCAATATTTATCCATAGGATTTTTTCAGGATATTTCTTGCAGCTCTGAACGTTGAAACTATGGAATAGATGAAAGTAATAAAGGTAAGAATGAAAGTTCAAACAAAGTCATTTTCCAAGAACTAAATCTGGAACTTGAGGCATTGCAAGCCATTGGGCAAATTTGTTATAGGTTCTGCCAAGCTTTTGTGCATGTCCTATGCCTTTTTGAGTTCCTGTAATGATTTTGTTGTATTCTGAATCAGGATCACTCAATTTGTCGAGAAATCGATGCAACTTATTAAGAGGTTTAACTAACTTTCCCTGTTCAGAATTAGTGCTTACTTCATCTAGACTGTCCTGAATTTTGTCCAGATCGCTACTATCAAGCTCTGGATTCAAGCGTTTTATTTCATTTATTAAATTGTCAAAGTCGGTTTGAATTTGCGGCAAATCTATCTTTAAATTTACATTAACGTTTGTGTTAACATCTGTTTTTTGTTCTACTTGAGTAGTTGGATTTGCTTGTGAATAAGCTTGTGCCGTTGGGCTTATTACAAAAATTGGCCCTTTGCCAGAAAATTCATCATATTCTCTAAACCTTTCTTCTCTTCTCTTGTAACCATCTAATAATAATGAAATTGACCTGTCCTCATAACTCTTGTGGCATTGAACAATTTTTTTGTTTGCTTTTTCAGCTTTTAACAAGTCTTCATAGAAATATCTTTGAGGGCAATTTTCGGAACAATTACAAGGAATTTGTTTACTGACATTTATCTTTTTTATAGAGGCGTTTATTTGATCTAGCTGGTTACAGATTGCTCCGAGAGCCCCTCTTTTATTGTCACCCTTTATTCTGATTTCGATTTGCCTCTCATCGGGCTTCATCTTTACAAGGGCACGCGAATTTTGGAGTTTCAACACTGCTCCTTCTCTCCAGCAGAGAGGCATACCATTGTCTTTTTTCTCTATGTTCTGATGCATGCGCACGATAAAGCGGGTAATTATACCGGAAGGCAAAAAGGAGTCGTAACAATAGTAGAAATACAAATTTTCTTCATCGTCCCAATCAAAGTCGGGAGAACTTTTGGGTAATAGTTCAGGAATGAGATAGCTATTATTATCAGGAAGTTCATACGCAAGTTCGAATTTATTCATTAACTCCATAAGTTGAGGATAAATGTCTGGTGGATAAGTTTCTTTATTCCATATCTTATCTAATTCGCTGTGTAACAGTACACCTTCGCGTTGGAGAACAGACTTCGTGGACAAAATTTTATAAAATGCTCCTGTGGCCCATTCAGGTTTTAAAATAACTATGTTCCTTAGAGCGATTCTGTCTTTGAAATGAAGAGTTACCCCCAGGTCGTTTAAATATCCATCCAGTATATTGATGTTTTCGTCG
The DNA here is from genome assembly GCF_000979975.1 of Methanosarcina sp. 1.H.A.2.2. Classification (NCBI taxonomy): domain Archaea; kingdom Methanobacteriati; phylum Methanobacteriota; class Methanomicrobia; order Methanosarcinales; family Methanosarcinaceae; genus Methanosarcina; species Methanosarcina sp. 1.H.A.2.2. Next base: position 5,286 of record NZ_JJQL01000040.1, on the reverse strand, counting down.
TCTAACCCTTCAGACTTACAGATTTCGTAAAATTCATTGTATGTAATGCTATTTTCCCTGATTTCTTCCAGTCTTTTTCTCACCTGATACCATGAATCCACCCACATAACCTTCATTAGAGAAAGATTCCAGGCAGCTTCACTAATGCTTTCTTTTAACCTGCTGATTCCTCTTCCATCTTTGCTGTCAATCTTTACATAATCAGCAATACGGAATTTGCTTTTTAGATCTTTTAAGTCCAGATCATCATCACTTTCGTTCATCTTGCTCATTACAAGGATTATCGGGCTGTCCTCTCCAAAAGCTTCAATCGTGTGCAACCAGTAGTATATTTTGTCATAGTCTTTTGTTTTCCGTGCGTTCCACACAAGTAGATAGACCGAGCGTTTTGTCAGGAAAAATTGGTGAGTTGCATGGTAAATTTCCTGCCCTCCAAAATCCCAGATATTTAACTTGATTGAACTGTTTTCAGAGCCCGGAGCAGGAATACTCCATTCAGATCTCTTTATTCCCTCGGTGATCTGATCTTCTACAAATATACCATTAATCAACCTGTCAGAGAGACACGTTTTTCCAACTTCCCCATTACCTACAAGTATCAACTTTGCTTCATTATGTTCGGTAGTTTTTGATTGTTTCAGATAAGTGAATATTGCTTTCACTCCCATAGAAACAATTTCTGGAGTGAGTGAAATTAGGGGATTATCTGATAAGTTAAGTGTTGTAAGGTTTTTAAGTTCTGTAATTTCGGGTGGCAGTTGTGTTAGCTGGTTCCCTGATAAGGAAAGCGTTGTAAGGTTTTTAAGTTCTGTAATTTCGGGTGGCAGTTGTGTCAGCTGGTTACGAGATAAGTCAAGTATTGTAAGGTTATTAAGTTCTATTATTTCTGATGGCAGTTGTGTCAGCTGGTTTCCTGATAAGTCAAGTTTGGTAAGGTTTTTAAGTTCTGTAATTTCGGATGTCAGTTGTGTCAGCTGATTCACTGATAAGTTAAGTGTTGTAAGGTTTTTAAGTTCTGTAATTTCGGGTGGCAATTGTGTCAGCTGGTTCCCTGATAAGTCAAGTATTGTAAGGTTTTTAAGTTCTGTAATTTCGGGTGGCAATTGTGTCAGCTGGTTCCAAAATAAGTAAAGTTCGGTAAGGTTTTTAAGTTCTGTAATTTCAGGCGGCAATTGTGTCAGCTGGTTCCCTGATAAGTTAAGTTCTGTAAGGTTCCTTTCATAAGCTTCTCTAATAAGCTGCATCACCCTTTCACTTGTCATTTAACTACCTCATTCACATATCATCTATGGGAAATTTTCAATTTTTTTTGCTTTTCCTTTACACTTTAACTCCAAAAGCTTTTTCTTTTTATTCGCGTTCCTGTAAGAAGATACAATTCCTTCGAAGTGATTTTTAAAAACGAATCTGTTACCTTCTGAAAATAGAGCCAGAACTTCAAAAATTCCCGATTAATAATTAATATAACTTATACAATTATTCCCTTCATGTCCCCCAAAACCCGCTGGCAGTTCTGGATAGACCGCGGAGGCACGTTTACTGATATCGTAGCCCGCAGCCCTGATGGAAAACTGATTACACATAAGCTGCTTTCCGAAGACCCGGCTCATTATGAAGATGCAGCCATGCACGGGATCCGCCAGATTCTCGGGCTGCCCGAGAATGCTCCCTTTCCTGCCGAACAGGTGGAAGCCATCAAAATGGGTACAACCGTGGGCACCAATGCGCTCCTTGAGCGAAAGGGGGAACGCACTGTTCTTGTTATAACCCGGGGGTTTGGAGATGCTCTCAGGATAGGATACCAGAACCGCCCGGATATTTTTGCACAAAAAATCGAACTTCCGGACCAGCTTTATGAGAGGGTTATCGAAGTTTCAGGCAGGTCCGGGGCGGGCGGGGAAGAGCTTATGCCCCTGGACCTTAAGGGAGCCAGAAAAGAGCTTGAAGAGGCCTTCAACGCTGGCATCCGCTCAGCTGCAATTGTCCTTATGCATGCTTACCGGTATCCTGAACATGAACTAAAGCTCGGAAGGCTTGCGCGGGAAACGGGCTTTACACAGGTGTCCCTGTCCCATCAGGCAAGCCCGCTAATAAAATTCGTGAGCAGAGGGGAAACAGCGGTTGTGGATGCTTATCTCTCTCCGGTGCTTCGCAGGTATGTTGACATGGTCGAAAAGAGTCTGCAAGAAAGAGAAGGCGAAAGAGAAGACGAAAGAGAAGGCGAAAAAGAAGCACCTGAAAAAGAAAGCCTGGAGGAAGAAATAGAGGAGAAAAATAGTCCCAGGCTCATGTTTATGCAGTCCAACGGCGGGCTTATAGATTCGAGTGCTTTCCAGGGCAAGGACTGCATCCTTTCCGGACCTGCCGGGGGAATCGTGGGGGCAGTTGCAACCTCGGAAATGGCAGGGGCAAAAAAGATAATCACTTTTGATATGGGAGGGACATCCACGGATGTAGCCCAGTACAGCGGGGAATACGAACGCAGTCTGGAAACAGAAGTTGCAGGTGTACGCCTGCGTTCTCCCATGATGCGCATCCATACGGTTGCAGCAGGCGGGGGTTCAATACTCCATTACGAAGGGGGCAGGTTCAGGGTAGGCCCGGATTCTGCAGGATCGGATCCCGGACCAGCATGTTACCGAAAAGGAGGGCCTTTAACGGTTACGGACTGCAACCTTATGCTTGGGAAATTGCAGCCAGAATTGTTCCCGAAGATCTTCGGGCCGGGTGCAGATCAGCCTCTTGATTCTGAAATTGTGCGCAGGAGATTTGAAAAACTTGCTGAAGAGGTCTCTGGCGAGAGAAGCACCCATGAGAGCGGGGCCCTTACACCCGAGCAGGCAGCCGAGGGTTTCCTTTCCGTAGCAGTCGAGAATATGGCAAATGCGATCAAGAAAATCTCGGTCCAGCGGGGATACAATATAAAAGAATATACCCTCTGCTGCTTTGGAGGTGCGGGAGCCCAGCACGCATGCAGGGTTGCAGATGCCCTCGGGATCAAAAGCATTTTCATCCACCCTTATGCCGGAGTTCTTTCTGCATACGGTATGGGGCTTGCAGACCAGAGACTGATCAAAGAACAATATATTGGGGCTGAACTGTCAGAAGGGCTGATAAACGAGTTAAAATCTGTTTTTGCAGGGCATGAGGCGGAAGGGCGGCTTTCAATGCTGGAGCAGGGGGTTAAGGAAGACTGCATCAGGGTCCTTTACAGGGTACATATGCGCTATGCAGGTTCGGATACGCAGTTAGATGTAGATTTTGCGGATAAAGAAGCCCTCAGGACCGGGTTTGAGGAAGCCCACAAGAAACGCTTCGGATTCGTAATGGAAGGAAAATCCATTTTTGTAGAAGCCGTCTCAGTGGAGGTCGTAGGGGTTACGGAGAGGGTTTCTGACCCTCTGCTTGAAACTGAAGAGAACCCCATGTTTTCACCCGTTTCCAGAGTCAGGATGTACAGTTATGGGGAATTCCGCAAAACTCCTGTCTTCCAGATAGAAGAACTCAGGCCCGGGACCTGTATAAGCGGGCCTGCAATTCTGATTGAAAAAAACACTACCATTATAATTGAACCCGGCTGGGAAGGAGAGATTACTGCACGCAACCACCTTCTCCTTACCCGCAGAGTTCCGCTTCCTGCCAGGACAGCCATCGGGACAGAGGCTGACCCTGTAATGCTTGAGATTTTCAATAACAGGTTCATGTCCGTTGCCGAGCAGATGGGCTACACCCTGCAGAAAACCGCCCACTCCGTAAATATAAAGGAGAGGCTTGACTTTTCCTGTGCGATTTTCGACAGGCACGGAAACCTGATAGCAAACGCCCCTCACATCCCCGTGCACCTGGGTTCCATGGGGGAATGCGTAAAATCCCTTATCCGGACACAGTTTCAGGAAATGCACGCAGGGGATGTATACCTGATCAACTCTCCATATCATGGAGGCACTCATCTCCCGGATATCACGGTTGTTACTCCGATGTTTGGCAGTTCCGGAGAGGTCCTGTTTTATCTGGCTTCCCGAGGCCATCATGCCGATGTAGGAGGAATAAGCCCGGGCTCCGTGCCTCCGGGCAGCAAGACCATTGAAGAAGAAGGGGTGCTGAGCGAGGGCATGAAAATAGTCAAACAGGGACGTTTCTGTGAAGAAAAGCTGAAGGCCTGGTTGAACTCGGGAAAATACCCTGCGAGAAACCCGGACCAGAACACGGCTGACCTCCGGGCCCAGGTAGCTGCAAATGAAAAAGGGCTTCAGGAGCTGCACAGGATGGTCGAAGAATTTTCCCTTGAAACCGTTGAAGCTTATATGGACCATGTGCAGGATAACGCAGAAGAAGCCGTCAGAAGAGTTATTGACAGGCTTGCAGACGGAGAATTCACCTATTTGCTCGATGACGGGAATGCAATTAAAGTGAAAGTCACCATTGACCGCAAGAACCGGGGTGCCAGAATCGATTTTACGGGTACTTCCCCCCAGCTTTCAAATAATTTCAATGCTCCTGCCTCTGTTTGCCTGGCTGCTGTCCTCTACGCTTTCAGGACACTTGTAAAAAGTGATATCCCCCTGAATGCAGGCTGTTTAAGGCCGCTTGAAATTATCATCCCCGAAGGGTCCATGCTCAGGCCGGAATATCCTGCAGCAGTTGTTGCAGGCAACGTTGAGACCTCGCAGTACATTGTTGATGCCCTTTTCGGAGCTCTTGGCACGCTGGCGGCTTCCCAGGGTACCATGAATAATTTCACCTTCGGAAATTCAGATTTCCAGTACTATGAAACCATCTGCGGAGGAGCAGGGGCAGGCCCCGGATTTTCAGGGACGGATGCTGTCCATACCCACATGACCAACTCCAGAATCACCGACCCTGAGATCCTTGAAACAAGGTTTCCGGTTTTGCTAGAGGAGTTTTCCATCCGGCAGGGAAGTGGGGGAGAGGGTAAATTCAGGGGCGGAAACGGGGTTGTCCGGAAAATAAGGTTCCTGAAAGATATGAATGCAGCCATTCTCTCAAGCCACAGGAAACTCCCGCCCTTCGGGCTCAAAGGTGGCAGGCCCGGGAAGTGCGGAAAGAACACGCTTATCCGCAGAGACGGCAGTGTTCTCAAGGTTGAGGGACAGGCTGAAATTAAGCTAAAAAGGGGAGATGTTTTTGTTATTGAGACGCCGGGTGGGGGAGGGTACTGTGAGAAGGAAAGCGGGGAAAAATTGAAAAAGAACTGAGTCAAACAGAATAGAATGAAAAAGACTAAAATAAAAATAGATAGATTGGACAAAATATACAAAATGAAAT
>NZ_JJQL01000027.1:0-12919 GCF_000979975.1 Methanosarcina sp. 1.H.A.2.2 | reverse complement strand
TATATATATCGCGACAGGAAACTCTAATTATCTGCGGTAATTATCGGACAGCCTGTTTAGGTTGGGGTGGCCGCACGCAGTTTGATTTTTGCCATGAATGAAGATACAGATGGGATTCAAAGCTTATAAATAGGACTCAAAATTAAGTTGCCACGACACTAGAGCCAGTAGAAAGCGAGTAAGAAAAAGTTGAGTGATATAAATAGAAATTAAATTGTAAATTATCTTAATCGACAGAAATACTCAATAATAGTAAACATCAGGCAATACCAATTATCAAGATCTCTTATCAAATTCATCAAACTTACAATATATATCATTCAAGATCTTTGCCAAATTACATCAATAAAATTCTCCGAACCCTGAGAATTTTGGTTCATTAGCTATTGATTTAAATCATACTTTTCATACAGATAAATTCATTTTGTAAATCGTCACTTTATCACAAATGCTACCTGCTTCTTCTTTAGTAATTCCATACTTTTCGGCAACTTTCTGCATCAATAAATCTTCGTCTGGAGCTGCTGTTGGATCATTCAAATCGACATTTATCCATGCATCATCGTAGCATTTCTCGTAATAATCATAGATTTCATACTCTCTTTCTGTAGGGATATCTGAAGCATCTATATTTCCAACTTTATCCTTAATATCAAACACATACTGATAAGAAGATCGATCATTACCAGATGCAATTTCTGGAGTCATAGAGCCCCAATCACCATTTGGACACCATTCAACTTTGCCTAAAGTGAAAGCATCATCTACATCCTCTTTTCTATCATAGGCAAAAACAACAACTTCATCAATATCATTGTTTTCAGATGTTTTATCCATTACCACTCGAATTAATGTAGATTTTAGTTCTTCTTTTGAAATATCAGGAGAAATTACAACTCTGTAATCTATTCTCATGTTAAGTGGCACGGACTCAAGTTCCTCTGATGTGTATGCAGATAAAGGCTTAGTTAAAGCTTTTATGCTTATATCGTTCTCTTGTATAACATCGTAATTCCTCACCAATGAACTATCATAATCATGTGTTGGTGTTGATTCAGTGGTTGGTGTTTCTGTCGGTGTTGGACTAGGATCTACATATGGGGTAAAAGTCCAGTCTATTGTTTTTGGATCTGAATTCGTTATGGATACTGTCAATGTTTTGGGATTATATCCCGAGAGATATAAGTCTACAATATGATTCCCTTCATCCACAGACAAACCTTTTACAGGAGAGAAACCCTGTGGAACTCCATCGACTGTAACAGTAGCACCTGCTGGACTTGTTACTATATCCACTGTTCCTTTATTGTCAGGTGTTTCTGATGATGCCGGCATTGCTATTGTGGTAGTACCATTAGCAGATGTAAGAGGTGCAGCTACTGCATCAGTACTATTATTGATTGCTGTAGTTGAATCCACATCAGGTAATGAGTTGGAAGCTACAATCACTAAAAAGAATACTACAAAAAATCTTACGGTGCCGGACATTGAAATATTTAATTTTTTTTCCAATAGATATGCTGTTGGTGGAAGCGCTACAATACCTGCCAAAAGAAAAAGTAATCCGGCAATAATATGAAACTCAACAATTGCACTAAAGAACATAATTAAAAAGAGAACTCCAAAAACCCAACGGATACCAATGTTTCGGATTCTCTTATTTTCTGTTTTTATTTTTCCCACTAGCTCACCTCAGATTAATAGCTATTCATTTAATATCCGATTATGAAACTGACATGCCATAGTTAGAAAATATTTAAATAAGTTCTCATTTTAAAGACGCTTATGAATCCATATAGACAAAATAGAATACACAGAAACAAGTAGTAATTTACAAAGAAGATTCTAATATACTTGAAATATAATAATTATCTTCTTTTGTTCTACTATCACCCTAAACTTTCTTATCTACGGCATGATTGCAGATCGAGATATTTTAATAAGTTAGAATCAGCGGAATGAGAATAATCTCATCAAATTTAATAATTGTGGTTTAATAAATGAATATTTATCTTTCAACCCACTTTCCGCAGATGTCTTCAAAAAAAATAACCGTTTTCCTGGCATCGTTTTTGAAGAATTATTCGAAAATCTGCAGTTATTATCTCAACTGAAATTTCTGGAAATAGCTGCTGGAAGTTTTCAATGAAGACAAAAGGCGAGAATTTTGGAAAATTTCAAAAATACGTGTTTGAGTAACGAGGACGGTTTTCAGATAAAAACGATAGCATGAAAACTGGTGAAAATTGAAAGGACATCTGCGGAAAGTGGGTTTCAGGGATTAAACACAATAACTTTGAAACCACGATTTTCATCAACCGAATTTTGACAGCTTACGATCACCCACCAACTGAAGACTTGACATAACTGCACACATGTTTAAAATTTTTTGAAGGATTCCCTCAAAAGATTCGCCAAAAAATTTTCAAACTCCCTGTTCCAGAGGTTTGTTCAAAGATCCTGTTTTCAGAATTGTGTTGAGGTAGAGTCTTGCCCAGACAAAGGTTATTCCGGCTCCGATTCCGTTCCCTACGACAATTCCCCACCAGGCACCTACCTGGCCCATATCCAGATTGAAGGCGAAAAAGGCTGCAAAGATCGGGGTAAATACTATGGTTCTCAGGAGGTTTGCGGTAAGCGCGCTCATGCCTTTTCCTGCACCCTGGAAGAAAGATGTCGAGAGCATTCCGAGAGAAACTGACGGGTAGAAGATACAGATCACACGCAGGAAGTGGGTGAGGTCTGGTGCTATATGGGTGGCTTCTGCTGTCTGCGTGAAAATTGCTGCAATCTGCGGGGCAAAAATAAAAGTAAATACAGCAACCACACTTTCTATGAGGAGGCCCAGTTTTATTGCATAGGTATGGGCAATTTCTGCTTTTTCAAAGTCCTTTGCTCCGAAAGCGGCTCCTGAAACCGAAACTACAGCTGTTGCAATCCCTATAAGGGGGGCAATTGCAATTGTTGCAATCCGCCAGCCAGTGGAGTAGACAGCAACTCCGTCGGTATTGCTTACGTTTACAATAATAAGGTTGAGTACAAGCATGGATAATGACATAGAAAGCTGCTGGGCGGAGGCGGGGATTGTAATCCTGAAGATGTCATTTACAATATTTCTTTCAAAGCTGAAGTCTTTAAAATCGAAGGAAACGAAAGTATCCTTCCTGAAAAAGAGCCAGTTCAGCATCATAATCGAAGAGACTGCAAGAGACAGCAGGGTCGCCCAGGCAGCGCCCGCAATTCCCATTTTAAAGGTGTATATGAAAATAGGGTCAAGGATAATATTCAGGACTGCGCCAAAGATCATTGCCTGCATTGCGCGCTTTGAATCCCCTTCGGCTCTCAGGATGGAGTTAGCTACATTCGTGAAAAAAACTACTAAGCTCCCGAGGAATATCACCCTTGCGTAAGCTACTGCAAGATCGGTTGTTTTTCCTGCTCCTGCCAGAGTGAAGATCTGGGGGGCAAAAACATAGAAGGGTATGGTAAATATCAGAACTAGAAGCAGCATCATTATAATCGTATGTACGGCTACGTTGTCTGCCCCTGCTTTATCCCGTGCTCCAATCTTTCGGGAGATGGCTGCTCCTCCCCCTATACCCAGCCCGTTGGATAAAGCCATGCTTATGAAAAAGAAAGGAAATACGAAGCCCATTGCAGCAAGCGCATCCGCTCCAAGCCCTGAAACCCAGAAAGTATCTACCAGCTGGTAAATGGTCTGGACGGACATCGCAACAATCATCGGGACCGCAAGTTTGATTATGGCTTTTTTTGGGTCTCCTTCAAGGATCTTTACGCCGCGTGTTTCCGGACTTTTTTCAGGATTGACGGAATTTGAATTTACAACTGCTCTGGTTTTCATTTAGTGATCTTCCTTTTAATACGTCTTTTTCCCTTTTCCTCTTTTTTCAGGAATGAATCTTTTTCAGGAATGTAATCCTTTTCAGGAGCTCAGGGAACTCAGACCAAACATTAAATGAACCTGTTTTTTATCCCGTAACCTGCAGAATTAAGTTCCTTCAATGTTTCATTCAGGGAGAAAAGAAATTCGTTTCTAAGCCTTTCGGTCAGCTGCTCCGGACCAATGCACCTGAAATATGCTGGAGGTCCTTCGATGACTTCCACATACTTCTTTTTTGACATTCTCTCCAGCGTAGCATAAATCTTTGGCCTGGGAACGTGCGTAAATTCATGGATTTCCCTTGCTGTCGCCTCGCCCATGCTGAGGAGTCCCAAATAGATCTTCGCCTCGTTTTCTGTGAATCCGAGTTTCTTGAGTTTGCCTATGAGCTCCGTGTACATTGCAGATCTCAGTATCCAGTATCGTTTCCCAGGGCCCGGGGCTTTTCCCTTTCAGGTACTTCCATCCAGTTTCTTCAGTGTGCCAAGCATTGTCTTCAGGCTTTCCTGGTAGGCTGCAATATCTTCTTCAGCAAGCCTGTTAAGGACCTCAGATACACTTTTTTCAAGTTCCTCTGTGAACCAGTCCCTGTAGGCCTTTCCTTTTTCCGTAAGTGAAACCAGGGTCTTTCTCCGGTCCCCGGGGTCTCCCTTCCTGAAGACAAGCTCTTCTCTTTCCAGAGCATCGATCATGCTGGTCAGGCTCCCTTTCTGAAGGTCCAGGCATTTTCCAAGAGTCGTAGGCATTATCTCACCTACTGAACCTATAATCAGGATAGCCTTATTCTGATTCTTGTTAAGACTGTATGGGCTATTTCCTGCCTGGTGAAAAGTTTTGGCAAAATTTTTATGGAAGAGATGGATCATCTCAAACTGAAGTTTTACCGTCTCTTTTATTATTTCTTCTTTCATTGGTTATCACAGTGAGGCGCTTTTTTCCAGTCCTGATCCGGATGATAAAGCCAGGGATAGTCGCCAGGGATCTGTTTGTGAGGCGTTTTTGATCCAGAAGATCTGTTTTGCGAGGCGTGCTTGATTCAATCTTCTGACTGGTTTCTGGCGGGTGTTTTCCCGATCTTATCGGGTTTGACTTTTTTGTTGGGTTTACCGAAGCTTATCGGGTTTGACTGGGTTTTAATTTCTATCTTATCATCCGAATCATGACTGTATTAAATCTTACTATTTACTTTTCGTACTGTTCGATTTCAAACTAAATACTAAATAGGTTTTATTTATATTTTATGATCTGATAATCGAAGATATCCGCAAGTATAAGGCATCCTGGTGTAATCAACATTTTTTCCCGGGTTTTGTAGCATGGATCATACGTCTCAGGTAGATCTGAGCCCACACAAAAGTGATCAAAGACCCGATAACTGTACCCGCAACCAGCCCCCACCACACACCAAGCAGCCCCCAGCCGAATTCATAGGCAAAGAGCAGGGCAAAGAGGGGAGTCATTATAAGGCTCCGGAGAAGAGTTGCAATAAGGGCGCTTGTGCCTTTTCCTGCCCCCTGGAAAAGAGATGCAGAGAGTATTCCGAAGGCAAACGCCGGATAGAATACGGTCATAATTTTCAGGAGCCTTGTTAGTTCAGGGGCGATACGTGCGGCAGTTTCGGCCTGGGTAAAAATAGCTGCAATCTGCGGGGCAAATGCGAATACAGCAATGCCTATGGCGGTTTCTACCAGAAAGCCTATTTCTGTTGCATAAATAAGGGCTTGCCGGGCTTTTTTAAAGTTAAGTTCTCCGAAGGCAGCCCCGCTAATCGAGACCACGGAGATTGAAATTCCAATTAAAGGAGCAACCGCAATGCTTGCGACTCTCCAACCTGTGGCGTAGATTGCAACCCCATCGGTGCTGCTGACATTGACAATTATAAGGTTCATGAGGAGAGCGGTCATCGCCAGGGCGACCTGCTCTACTGATGAAGGAATGCCCACCCTGAAGATGTCCCGGACAATGGCTCTGTCGAATTTGAAGGAATGGAACCTGAAAGTCACATAGGTGTCCTTTTTGACAAAAAACCAGTAGAACATCAGCAGACCCGAGCTAGCAAAAGAAATCACAGTCGCAAGAGCAGCCCCTGCAACCCCAAGCCCCAGGGTATAGATAAAAACAGGGTCAAGCACTATGTTCAGGCCGGACCCCAGGATCATGGACTGCATGGCTCGCTTTGAGTCCCCTTCGCTCCTGAGAATGGAGTTTGCAACGTTCGTAAAAAAGAACACAAAACTGCCTGCAAAGATAACCCGGGCATATGAAACCCCTAATCCGGTTGTATCTCCGGCTCCACTGTACACAAAGAGGTCTTTTACAAAGGCAAGGGCGAGCACGGTAAGGGCAACTGTGAGGATGAACATTATCACGAAGGTATGCACTGCAACGTTATCCACGCCTGCCTTGTCCCTTGCACCTATCCGCCGGGAAACCGCAGCTCCTCCCCCAACTCCAAGCCCGCTTGTAAGCGCCATCTGAATAACGAAAAAAGGAAAAGCAAACCCCACCGCAGCAAGGGCATCTGCACCAAGACCTGCAACCCAGAAAGTATCGGTCAGGCTGTAGATGGTCTGTACGGACATTGCAACTATAATAGGAATTGAGAGCTTGACCACGGCTTTTTTAGGGTCTCCGAGGAGGACATCCACCCCTTCCGTAACTTTTTGAGTTGGGAGGACTTCTGTTTTTTCCTTCTCATCCCTGCTTTCCTTTGCCTCTTTCTCTCCGGTGTTCCCTTTTTCTTCTACCGTTTCCCTGCTCATTTTTCCCGCCGTTTTTGGACTCACACATTTTTCATAAAACCTCAACAGGAAGCCCCTGAGTCTTTAGCTCAGGGGTAGTTGACTCTATCACATATTTTTTATCCTATTCTTCTTTGATCTCTCTGCCTTTAACATTTTCTTATTTGCGGTGAAAAGTTTTTTATTTACTTCCCAGATGCAGGGATAAATTTATAACCTGAGGACAAAATTTTGTGGATCAGAAGAATTAAAATCAATTAATTGGCTTGATAACTGTTTAATATCGATTTCTCGGGATAATGGGTCAAGATCTTTATATATGAAAAAGTAATTTTCAGCATCATGCATTATTATAAAATAATATTTACTTTAGATTAATTTAATAAAAAGCTGAAAATCAAAAGATAGAGACGAATTTTAAATGAAAACGGGAAATTGGCGAGTTAAAAATTCTGCAAATTCAATTCCTTTTCACTCTTTTTGGGCAAAGTAAAATCATGATTTGTTGTCACAGGATTCAGGTACCTGTAACTTTTCATCCTAAATAATACTTTTTGCCTAAAATTCCCGGAACAAATAGGAGATAGATTATGTTTTCAAAACCCGATTTCAGGGGAATAGTAAACTCTATGGGTCTTGTCTTTGGAGATATCGGGACAAGTCCCATCTATACCCTTACAGTTATATTCCTTCTCACAAGACCTACGGAAATTCACGTAATAGGAGTTTTATCTTTAATCATCTGGACACTTATTATACTGGTGACTATGGAATATGCCTGGCTTGCTATGAGCCTGGGAAAAAAAGGAGAAGGAGGCACTATAGTCTTAAAAGAGATCCTTCTTCCCCTGCTGAAATCAAGTAGAAATGTTTCTTTAATTACGATATTGGCCTATATTGGGACTTCGTTCCTTCTCGGAGACGGAGTAATTACGCCTGCAATAAGCATACTGAGTGCTGTCGAAGGGATACGCATTATTTCCGGATTTGAAAATACAGGACAGGGAACTCTTATGTTAATTGCCAGCTTGATTGCAATAGGCCTTTTTTCCTTCCAGAATAAAGGATCTGAAAAAATTGCATGGGCATTTGGACCAATAATGGTTGTCTGGTTTTTAGCTCTTGCAGTTTCAGGCATTGCCTCAATATTTTATACCCCGGCTGTATTAAAGGCTATAAATCCGTATTATGCTATTGACTTTCTCTCACATAACGGGCTTGTAGGCTTCTTTGTATTATCTGAAGTTACTCTTTGTTGTACCGGTGGAGAGGCATTATATGCCGATATGGGCCATCTTGGGAGAGAGCCTATCTTAAAAGCCTGGAAGTTGATATTTTTCGCATTGGTTTTTAATTATCTTGGGCAGGGAGCATTCCTTATTAGAAATCCTGATTCTAAAAATGTTTTATTTGAGATGATCAATCATCAGGCACATATTATATTTATTCCATTCCTTATCCTGAGCATCATAGCTACGATTATTGCCTCTCAGGCTATGATTAGCGGTGTGTTCTCAATAGTTTATCAGGGAATAACGACCCGAATAATGCCAATGTTAAAAATAGATTATACATCCGGGGAATTAAAGTCACAGATATATATAAGTGCGATAAATTGGATGCTCCTTATTTCCGTATTATGCATGATATTTGTGTTTAAAGAATCGAGCAAACTTGCGGCTGCATATGGACTGGCAGTTACCGGGACCATGACGATTACGGGTATGTTGATGACTTCGATATTTTATCACAAAAAACAGACGTCAAAGGTTATTATTTCGCTATTTATAACATTCATCGACATAGTATTCCTCCTCTCAAATACCTATAAAATACCGCATGGAGGTTACTGGTCCGTTATTATAGCAGCTGTTGTCTTTGCTCTTATAGTTATATACACTTCCGGGCAAAAAAGGCTTTATGAACTGATGAAGCCCGCTAAATTTGAGGATTTCCTTGGAAAATATAATAAGGTATATACCACCGAAAATAAAATCAGTGGAACTGCCCTTTTCTTTTCACGAGACATAAACAGAATCCCTCAATACATTTCCCACGTAATGTTCAGGAATAACATTATTTATGAAAATAACATTTTTATTTCAATTATTAAGTCAGACAGTCCATTTGGAGTCGAGAGCTCGTTCACAAAAGAATTGGCAAAAGGATTGAGGTTATTTGAAATAAAGATGGGTTACATGGAAATTATTGATGTGGAACAAATTCTGAAAGACAATGGAGTTACTGAAAAAACAATTTTTTACGGAATCGAAGACATATTTACCAGTAATTTAATATGGAGAACCTTTTCCGTAATAAAGAAACTATCCCCCTCGTTTGTCCAGTTCTACAGGCTTCCTGCTGATGAGCTTCATGGAGTTATGACAAGGTTTGAAATGTGAACCTAAGAAGGTAGCTTAAGAAGACAGCTAAGAAGACAGCTTAAGAAGACAGCTTAAGAAGACAGCTTAAGAAGACAGCTAAGAAGACAGCTTAATAATATTGCTTAAGAAGATAGCTTAAGAAGGTGGCTTCACTGAAGCCCCTTAATTATTGGATTTGAGCATAATCAGGATATACAGGCCGGAAAGGAATTTCATGGTCTGAATTCTTTTTATGCCATTTTTTACGTGGTTTAAATATTCATTATTCACTCCGGTTCTGTATTTTTCGTTTTCTCTTTTATAGGCTTTGAGATCTGGTTCTCAACTACAATTCTTAGTTTTTACCCTTATATACTCCTTCAAATCTGCCCTCAAATACCTGTCAATCTCCTCCCACTTGTTGTTCCTTGTTTCAGTAAAGAGGAATGCAAAAACCGGATACTGCCTGTAATCAAGCTTCCGCAGTTCCAGGGGCTTTTCAAAGCGAGAAACAAAACCTTCGTAATCAAACGCTTCAATATCTTCTGTTTTAAGTTCATCCGGCTTTTTGGCAATCAAAAGGCAGTATGTACTGTTATCTTTCCCCCTCTCCTGAGCTTCATCCTTATCCTTCAGGATCTCCTTCCAGTCCGGCTCCAGCCCCTCTAAAAAATATCTGTGGACATTGATTCCGTAAGCATAATCCGCGATATCGGCAGTGCACCACCCCGCAAACCTGATCGGGTTCACCTCTATAGGTATTAACCTGTTGTTTTTGTCCACCCGCAGCTCGATATGCAGCGGGAAATCCCGCAGTCCGGGTCCCTGCCGCCCCGCATCCGGCAACCCAGAACCTTGCACCTCATAATCCCACAGCTTTGCAGCTTCATTTATTTGCTGTAGAAGTTTCAGGGCTGCTTCCAGATAGGTCTCAATGATCTTTTTTGAAGTCACATAGACCTTGTCTTCAACATCATTTTCCGCCGGAAACAGGTGCTTCAGGATATTCAGGACCACCGGCTTTCCCTCGCCGTTGTAGTAAGCATCCACAGCCAGCTCCGGCCCTTCGATGCAATCTTCAAGCACAAATTTCCCTGAACTGAACACCTGAGCCGGGAACAACCCTTTGATTGCTTCCATTTCCTGCTTTAAGGCTGGCAGGATCGTTTCCCATTCTTCCCCGGTACTGACCTTATAAACTCCTGCACTGAAGAACCCGACTGCCGGTTTGATTATGAAAGGCTTTTTAACGGCTCCGATATCCAGTTCGTCCAGGTTTTCAAATTTTACTCCCTGATAAGAAAAGTCAGGATAGATGTGCTCAATCAGCTGCCTGAACCTGAACTTATCCTTAAAGAGCCCTATTTTTTCAGGGATGCCGGTGAATCCGAGGTTGTTTGCTATCCAGACGAGGGAGATTTCAGAATTGCTGTATAGTTTGCAGGTTTTCTGGCTTTTGAGGAGTTCTATGAATTCAGTGTCTTCAAGAAGTTTTACGTCTTTGTTGAAACCCAGGCGTTCAGAGGTTTTGTTTTTCAGGACAGGTAATTTCATCTCTGTGATGATGTCCTTCAGAATTTGAGAAACGTATGGCTCTTCAAGTATGATCAACTATCCCACCCCTCTTATATGAATTCTCAGTTATCCTACTTCCCTTTTATGAATTTTGTTTTTCAGCTTATATTGGTCCGGCAGTTTTGCCTGAAACACCAGGTTTTATTTGCTGATTCGGAAGAATCTCAGTTTTTTATATTCTTTCATATTGTAATACAAAAATGCAATTTCGTATGAATAAGTATTTATCTTTATAATGCCTCTATTATTTGTTACTATTATTCTCAAATATTTTATTACAAATTAACTTGATAATATGGGGAAAACGGGGTCAATTGTGAGGGGTGGCTTTATGAAGCAGGGAACAGGAGCAAAAAAGGCTTCACAAAAGGAAAAAGTCGATTTGCACGTACATAGTATACGGGGAAAATTGTCATCTGCAGCTTCACCGTTCCCCTATCTTGTCCCGGCATTTGCTCCTGTTTCGTTTCCTGCTTCCGAGTACCTGTTTTTTTCTCCCGGGCTTCTCCAGCTTGATCTGAACATTTACCGGGAGCCCATGATAAAAATGCTTATTAAAGAACAAAGTGAGGACCTTTACCGGCTGATAAAAAAGGTGCACTTTGATGGAAAATACTACCGGGTAAAAAGTGTGCATTCCGGAGGATGGGAACACTGCTGGGAACTGGCGGTCAGGATACAGTTTTTCGGAAAGCTGCAGGGGTTAGCCTTCGAGCCGAAGAGGGTCGTTTCCGGAAAAGATAAGAAAATAATCTACAGGTCCCTCATTCTGGTAAATCCTCATGAACTGTGGGACGAGGAGCTGGTCGAAAGGTTATGGAACCTTCAGGAGAGAATCGAGTTTCTGATTGCAAAAATCCTCTTTCACGAATGCATCCATGTCCTCATCTTCCTCGGAAAAACTCTGCCTTCAGGTTTCGGGCAGACGGATATTTTCCTTGAATTCAGGGAGATTCTTGAGTTTGCAAACTCGAAAAAACTGTGCCCCGAAAGTTGTGGTGTCAAGTCCCACCTTCAGAATCTGGCTGACCTTTCCCCGGACTTTCCTGAAAGCTCCGGAGAAAAGCTGGATAAGGTCCCTGAACTCTATGAGTTCCTGATCCACGAAAAATACAGCATCAAAAAAACCGATCAGGCTTTCGGCCTTTCCTGGAGCAACAGGAAAGTTTCCCGCAACTACGCGAAGATGGCAGCTTTGAAGATGGGCTCCTGCCCGGGGTCCAGTAAAAAGGATTGGGAAAAGGAAGTCTTCAGACTGCACAGGGATTTGAAAGAGCTGTATGACAGGATTGATGACAAGCAGGGCTCTGCGGAGGGCTGTTAAAAAATTCCTTGAGATACTTGAATCACAAAAAACTGGTTAATATAAGAGCAAGAGCTGAAAACCCCGGGAAATTAAGGCTGTCAGGACATTTTGTCATTCTTCATAGATACTTACATTTTTTCTCCATTTTCCAATAACATTTTCAGGTTCTCCCCTTCTTCTTTCATGTGCCCCCTGATATCTTCAACCCTCTTCCCCGCAAACTTTGAAAGTAACCCTCCAAACCGAAATGAAAGTGCAGCAGTAAAAACACTTCCACCATTTGAAGGCTTTATGGAAAACGAGCCGCCGGAACAAATAAGAGACTCCGGAAACAGCACCTTATACTCGATCAATTCATTCCGTACACAGTTGGTAATCTCAAAGCTTAATTTTTCCAGTTTGCCCCCGAGGTATTCCTCGGCATAAAGCACAGAGCCTTTTTCAAAATTCTGTCCTTTAACCCACTTAGCAAGTACGTGGTCTTTGTGCCAGGCTCTGTAGTTTTCCGTAAAATGAGCAAACCATTCAAAAACAGCTTCAGGTGATCTGTTTATTACTACGGAATCTTTCAGTGTTGCCATGGTTTGAGTCCCAATTCTCTCTTTGCTTATATTGGTGGCTAAAATACATGTTTTTATCTCTAAATTTGCTGCCTCGAACCCGGGCATGGTTTTCTCCGGGAGATATGACTCTGTTTTTACCTGGATTGGAAGGTTAAGCGTGTAGTCTTCTGCATTCTCAATATCTTCCCCGAAATAGTAAACGACTCTGCCTTGAACATTGAAGTTCCATAAATCACTGGGATAAGGAAGTTTTTTAGGAGCAATAAGGGCTAATCCCCGCCATTTCAATGGTGGGATACAACCCGTCAACTTCGACATAGTAACATTTATTTAAGTAAAATTGCCTAATTCAGTATTATGCCTAAAGTAAATCGTTATAGAATCTATCCAACAAAATCACAAGTTACAAAGCTGAATTCTACTTTGGAACTGTGTAGATGGGTATATAATGAAACTTTGGCATTAAGAAA
>NZ_JJQL01000014.1:0-13150 GCF_000979975.1 Methanosarcina sp. 1.H.A.2.2 | reverse complement strand
ATTGACCGTGATCTTAATGCTTCTATCAATATTCTCAGACTGGGATTGCAGTCTGTTCGTAAAACCGATAGATGACCCTCATTTTAATGAGGGGAGCAGTCACCTAATCTCAAACGAATATATGAACCACTGAAACCACTGAACACACTGAAAACACGGAATAAAGGGAGTGCTGAGGCACAGTTGTAAGTCCCCTTCCTCGGGGGAATCAGCCCGATCGGTGGGGTAGTTCACTTTATGTTTGGAATGAAATAAAAAAGACCTTATGTAAAGGAAGAAGAAAATCTGTCTTTTGAAGCCCGGTTCTTTGTCGGTAAGGAGAGTTTAGTTAACTCCCCTTACTTGAAGCAGCTGGAATTCTATTTCATCAGGAACTGTAGCAAGGAACACAAAGGTGTTGTAACCCAGTTTCTGTATTTCTTTGATTGCATGTGCCTGGGTCTCATTCAGGTCTCTTGAGTCGCTTACGATACAGAATGACTTCCTGTTTCCCGTGTTCACAAGGAAGTTAAAGGTCTTTCCATGGGTGTTGAGGAAGGCAACCAGGTTCTTAAGCTCATCCCATGTATTGCACATATGGATGTTCCTTGATCCCATATTTTCCACATACCAGTCCCGGCTCACATAAGAGTAAGAGGCATACTGTTCATTCAATTCCTCATAGGATTTGATGATTTTATTGAGGTCTTTCCTCAGGTTTACCCATTTCCAGTTCTGTGTTGTGAAATAGCGGGCTGCCACTATCTCAAAGATTGACTGCTTATCTTCATTTTCGAGTTTCATTTTCTCACATCGCTATTTTGTCTGCCTTCCAGTGTGCTCAGAATACATCATCCTGGGCATAACTCCGGTTAAAGCGCAGGGCAAGTTCGGCTTTTTCCAGTTCTCTTCCAAGGTATGCAGCATGGTCCAGGCGCGAAACCAGCTCAAGTTCGAGCAGCGTGTCCATAACTTCCCTGGCACTCTCTCCTGCAACTGCGGCTTTCTCGTGTTCAGCTACAATCAATCCGCCGTTTCCGCTTATTCTATCCGGCACAATCCGGACTCGAATGGGACCTGCAGGGTCTACACGCCAGTTCTTCGAAGCTCTGGCCATGATTACTTTTTCAGGGAGGGGGTTTTCAGGGCGCCTTCTTTTTTCCTTTATGCAGAGAAGATCAATTCCAAGGTCCTTTGGAGAACTTTCCCTTATCCTGCAAAGCTGCATCATCTCAGAGGCTTTTTTCAGCTCTCTTATGGAACCCCGGGCTTTGTCGCTGTATTCGGGGGTAAAAAGGATGCTTGCTCCTGCTTCTGCCCCTATTCCGCAGAGTGTAGCATTTACCCCTATGGTGTCCACATCCATGAGTTCCGTTACATTTCCAGCTCCGAAGAATAACGGAACCTCAGGATACCTCCTGTGAAACTCATGGTAGCGTACAATAGATTCTGTTATATTGTGGCCTATAGGGTCAAGGACAGGGTCAGCTATGATCTTTTCAATCCCAAGCCTGCGGGCAGCTTCGATATTTTTTACCAGGCTTTCCAGACTGTTTCCTTCATCGGGAATTACAACTGCTGCAACGCCTGCTCCTGCAACTACCGGACCTGCAGTTTCCATGTTCGTGCCATTAAGGCTCAGAACAAGGTCTGCTCCTGCTGCTATTCCTTCTTTTATCAGCTCAGGGTCAAGCGTATCGATACTTATCGGAACGCATGTGAGGGCTTTCGCAAGGGATACTGTTCTCCTAACCTGTTCCGGAAGGGTGTTAAGTGTAGCTCCTATGTCGATAATATCTGCTCCACGGGCGATAAAAGCTTCGATTCTTATCTCCAGGTCCGCAGGGTCCATTTCCGCTGCTCCGACAATCTCCCCCATGACCTTCATGCGGGAATCCCCTCCTAGCTTTACCCCTCTGAGGGCAAGGGGTGGGTGGGCTTCCTCTTCGGCTTTCCTGATAAGCTCAAGAGCCATCTCCTTTCGCACATCTGCGAGAAGTTCACAGGCCGGAACTTTTTCGGAAAACTCAACTTCTTCTGCAAAATGGAGCACGAAACTGAGGTCATAGGCGTGTTTTGGGCCCAGCCGGATTCTGCAGCCCAGTTCTTCCGAAGCCTTTGAAAAGTCCCCGGCTACAAGCCCGGGAAGCAGAATAAGGTCATACCTGTTTGAAAATCCTGCTTCTAAAAAGGCATTCATGAGCTTTTTAGGGGTTATAAATGCGGCAATGTCGATATCTGCTACAAGGACGTCTGCTTTTTCTCCAGCTGCTTTCCTCACAGTATTTTCCGCAAGCCGCCCTGTTGCAATCAAAATTTCCATATTTTTTAAATAGAATCGCTAATAAAAAAGAGTATCTGTTCGATAACCACTTCAAAAAATGAGTATCCGGTCAGGAAAAACCCGAGCTACCTGCCTTGAGGAAGCTTCCTTCCATAAATCTCTGATTGCTCTCCGGAAAAATCCGGAGAATAACCTGAGGGGAGCCCGGAAACCTGCGGGTCCGGGCTTTTGCCTGAACCTGTTTTAATTTATGAAATCAATAATCGATTCGTCGAGCTTTTTTCTGAGATGTCCTGTAGTTTCTCCTCTTCTGCCAGTGGACATTCTTCCGAATCTCTGTTCCTGGATAGGCTCAGCTTCGGTTCTGGACTCCAGGATTCCAGCTCCCGCCTGAGGGCCCAGGATCTGGGCAGATTGGACGCCTGTCATGATTGCCATTACCCGGACCTTGCCTTCATAATCGTCCCTGATCCTTGCTCCCCATATTACATTGGCACTTGGGGAAAGTTCATAGGTAAGCATAGAGGCAATTTCCTCGGCTTCTTTCAGGCTCAGGTCAGGCCCGCCTGTTACATGGACGAGGCTTCCGGTTGCACCCTTGTAATCAACATCAAGCAGGGGGTGGTTTAAGGCCGTCCGCACGACTTCCGTGCTCTTGTCCTGGCTCTTGGATTCTCCAACAAGCATTACGGCAACCCCGCCGCAGCTCATAATGGTCCTGATATCAGCGTAGTCAAGGTTGATCAGAGAGGGCACTGTAATGGTTTCAGTTATTCCTTTCACGGTTTCGGCAATTAACTGGTCCATTACTGAGAAAGCCTGGTCAATCGGAAGGTTAGGTACGTAGTTAAGCAGTCTGTTGTTATCCAGGACAATTACTGTGTCTGCTGCCCTGCGCAGGTCTTCAAGTCCTTCTTCTGCTTTGAATACGCGGGCTCTTTCTACCCTGAAGGGGCTTGAAACCATCCCTACGACGATTGCTCCCTGTTCTTTTGCAACCTCTGCAACTACGGGTGCAACTCCTGTTCCCGTGCCTCCTCCAAGGCCTGCTGTAATGAATACAAGGTCGACATTCTTTAAAACTTCTTCAAGGGTGCCTCTCGCAAGTTCTGCGGCTTTCTTTCCGGTTTCAGGATAGCCGCCTGCTCCCAGGCCTCTTGTGAGGGTTTTTCCTACAAGGATCTTCTTGTCAGCCCTTATATTGTCAAGGTGCTGCTTATCTGTATTGATACATACTGTTTCTGCACCTTCGATCCCTATGTTGTAGAGCCGGTTTACGGTATTGTTTCCTGCACCACCGCATCCTACAATCATAATTCTCGGCTGCCCGAATTCTTCGAAGTCTTCATCGGAGGAGGAAGTTTTTCGGAATTCCTTCTCTTTTTCGCTGAATTTCATTGCTTCCTGTACTATAGATTGCAATTTATCCCCTCGGCTGGATTTCGTTTATAATGGTAGCTTTATTTTTTCCTTTGACTCCCCACCCTCTATATCGGGGGGCAAATTTTTGGTTATATTCAGTTTGAATTGGGGATAACCTGTAAAAACCTTCTAAAAGATTTTCATCCGTTATCTTTAATAAGTTGGTGCTCTACTAAACTTAAACATTTCGGACATATTTAAACAGTGTTCTTAAATTGTATATGAAGTTTAAATATGCCACCCATCAATTTCATATATTTTACTTTTTTCTGCCTTCACGCCCGAATTCTCAGGGCGAAGAGGCAGAAAACTTACATAATGTTTATATACAGTAACCTAAAACTTTCTCGAAAGTCTCGTTTGTCAGGAAAGCTATCCCGATCTCGCATGTCAGGGCAATTTTTATTTTCTTTCTTACCTGTTATTTTGCTGCCCTGATCTCCTTTAATTATTGTAAATATAGCCTCTGTGCTACGTTTTCTTTGAGACTTCCAAACTGGGATACTTTCAATTTAATGAAAGTGTTTATATTATTACTTTTAAGTAGAATTCTCATCTTAAAAACTTTTTCGGTATCTTTCGAAGATTTTAAGGCTCTTGCTTATTTTTTCCAGTGGTAAGGAATAACTGCACATAAGTGTTTATATAAATTTAAGTTAAATCTCCTGAATTTTCTGATTATCCCCTGAGATTATTTGCTCCAAAACCACTTAATTATTTTATTCAGTTTACACCTTCTGAATAATCTGTTTCCTTTTATACAGGGAATTATAAGGAGATTTAAAACTTTTTCAAAATCGTATTATAAAAGTTTCTTGCCACTTTAACTAAATCTTTATTATTTGCCTATTCTTCAGGGGATGCCGGGAAAGCTTTAAGACTGCAAAACCATTTTTACTTTAAGTACCTTACCTTAACTCCTTACCAAACTGCACTCAGGAAGATTCATAAATTATTCATTAACTTTATCAAATCTTCCTAAATAGTTCCCATTTCTAATATTTTTTCATTTATTTCGGTTCAGGAGCCAGAAACGTGTTAAAAGCATTAATTTTTGATATGGATGGTGTTCTCGTAGACTCCATGCCTTTCCATGCAGCAGCCTGGAAAAAAGCTTTTCTTGATATGGGTATGGAAATCCGGGACGAGGATATCTATGCAATCGAGGGTTCAAACCCCAGGAACGGCCTCCCCCTACTTATCAGAAAAGCCAGAAAAGAGCCCGAAGCTTTTGATTTTGAAACTATCACCGCAATTTACAGGCAGGAGTTCAAACGAATTTTCGAACTGAAGGCTTTCGATGGGATGAAAGAATGTCTCGAAATGCTTAAGGTACATTTCCTGCTCTCGGTAGTCTCAGGCTCGGACCGCCTTATAGTTAACGGAATCCTTGACCAGCTCTTTCCCGGAATATTTGATGCCGTGGTCACTGGAGATGACGTGCTTAATTCCAAGCCCCATCCGGACCCTTTCCTGAAGGCAGTTGAGCTTCTTAAGGTCGGGAAAAATGAATGTGTCGTGATAGAGAACGCTGTTCTGGGCGTAGAAGCCGCAAAAAAGGCTGATATTTACTGTATCGGAGTCCCCACATATGTAGAGCCTTCAGAGCTTGATAGGGCAGATCTGGTGGTAGGCGACCACAAAATGCTAATGGAACATCTTCTTAGCCTTGAGCCTCTTCTCAGTCCTGAATTTGCTTCAGGGCACGGGGAATAAAAAAGTTTCGTAAAGTCTTATCTCACTATTAATTTTTATCGACTATATTTCTACTATTCTTTTTAATAACATTTTTTTTCTTAAAAAAAGTATTGTGGCCCCCTGGGGGTCACAGTAGCCTTACGGTTTCGAGGTTTGTGAGAGCACGTGTCTCGATCTTAAGTTTCTTGTAAATGGAGCTTGCCAGATCCACGCAGGCTTTTTCGTCTCCGTGTTCTGTGAACACTCTTTCCGGACGGGGCTGCATTCTCTTAACATAATCCATAAGCTGCCTTCTGTCCGAGTGGCCTGAGAAGCCATCCACTACCTGTACTTCCATGTTCATTTTCAGGATTTCGTTGCTTCCGTTCTTTCCTGTCATGGGGATTTCCTTCCATCCCTTCTGGATCCTGCGCCCTACAGTTCCGTCAGCCTGGTAACCTACAAACACAAGAGTGTTGCGTGGGTCATCGGCAAAGGTCCTGAAATAGTCCATAACAGGTCCTCCGTTCATCATGCCCGAGGTTGAAATAACTACACAGGGGTGAGGGTTCTGAATTATCTTCTGGCGTGCCTCATGGGAGTCAACCGGTTTGAAGCATTCGGATAGGAAGGGGTTCTGGCCTTTCTGGAAGATCAGTTTCCTCAGATCATTGTTGAGGTATTCAGGATGAGTCGCATGGATTGCAGTAGCTTCCCAGATCATCCCATCAAGGTAGATCGGGACATCAGGAATTATACCTTTCCTTATGGACTCTTCGAGCACAATCATAACTTCCTGGCTTCTGCCCACAGCAAAAGCAGGGATAAGTGCAATTCCTCCACGTTCAACTGTATTCTTAACCACCATCTGCAGGTGCTTTTCAGCGTCCTTAATTGCAGGCTGGAAGGCGTTAGAATTCCCATAAGTAGCTTCACTGATGACTGTTTCAACTCTTGGGAACTTGTTGACTGCAGGGTCAAAAAGCCTGGTTTTCTCATATTTATAGTCTCCCGTAAAGACTACATTATGGAGCCCATCTCCTATATGGAAGTGGGAAATTGCCGAGCCCAGGATATGGCCTGCATTATGGAAAGTCAGTTTAATGTCGGGGGCGATGTCTGTTACTTCCTCATAGTCCAGAGGTATGGTGTGTTTGAGGGTCTTTGTTATCATCCCTGATTCGTAGGGGCTCTTCTTCCCTTCTTTAGCCGCCACGTCGATGTAATCGAGCTGGAGCAGCACCATAAGGTCTCTGGTGGGGGGCGTACAGTAGACAGGCCCTTCGTACCCATACTTGAAAAGCAGGGGAACAAGTCCCTGATGGTCCAGGTGTGCATGGGTAACTATTACGGCATCTATATGGCTTAATGGAAACACTTCAGGAACGTAGAGGAAAGGCGTCATGTTTTCGTCAGAACCTACATTGACTCCGCAGTCAATCAGGATTCTGGACTCTGGAGTAGAAAGCAAAAAACAGCTTCGACCCACTTCTTTACATCCCCCGAGGGCTGTAACCCTTACCCACTGGTCTTTTGAGGTACACTCCCTGTGAATTTTCCTCCCCACGGTTTTCAGGATTTCTTTTCTTTCTTTGAGGTTGTTCCTCATGAACTCCCTGATGTTTTTCACTGTACGGGACTTAATAGGAGGAGTCCGGACAACTTTGGGAATCCAGCCGATCTGCTTTGTAATCTCTCTCAGGGTTGCGCCATGCTTTCCTATTACAAGCCCAGGCTTTTCGGCTTCGATGATCACTTCTCCGGAATCGGGGTCAAAATAGTAGCTCGAGATTACGGATTCTTTTGGAACAACTTCTTCAATTATAGAAATAGAGTCTTCAGGAGTCGCAAGCACCCTGGGGTCAGGACGCATGGCAATCCGTGTCCTGAGTTCTTTTGCCAGGTTGCGGATAATATTCCCGTCGTCTGCGAATTTACGGGGCTCTTCAGTGTACAGGACAAGCTGAGGACCTTCGAATTCGACGTCGGTAATTGTAACTCCTGCGGGTAGATTTTTCTCAATTTTATTTTTGAGGTCTAATAGCACGTCTTCAATAGGCATTAAGAATCTTCCTTTTCGTCAAAAAATCAAAAAGTATCTGGATGTTAAAAAAATAATATTTGAAAAAGGTGTTAGTTTATATATTAAAATAAAAAACCAACAGTTAAATTATTTAATTTAATGAAGCCCTTCTGGATTTTACTTCTTCAGGATCCAGCCTTTTGAATGCCTCCTTTGTAATTACGACTACATCGATATTTTCTCCGGAAGCTGAGTCTCTTTTCGTTGCATTGTGAATTGCCCTTATCGCAAGATCAAGACCTTCTTTTACAGTCATATTTTCCCTGTACTGGTCTTCCAGTATTCCGTAAGCCATGGGAGAACCTGAACCTGTTGCCGAGATCCTTGTCTCTTCAATACTCCCTCCCATTGGATCCAGTGAGTAGATTCCAGGTCCGTTTTTGTCAACCCCTCCGATAAGGAGCTGGACCATCATGGGGTAGTAGCGGTTAGCATTCAAGAAGTTCGACATCAAAGTGGTAATTCCTTTGATTGTCATGGATTCGTTCCTGCGCATTTTGTAGAGCTGTGACTCTACACTTACCAATCGCACAAGCTGCTGAGCGTCCCCTACCGAACCGGCAGTGGTCATTCCTACTAGGTCATCGATCTGGTAGACTTTCTTTGCAGTTTTGCTTGCGATGAAATGCCCCATTGTGGCTCGCTGTTCACTTGCGAGCACGATTCCGTCAGTACAAACTACTCCTACGGTAGTTGTGCCTTTTAGATATTTGTCATTATCCATAAACATACCCTCATAATAAGTTAAAAATGAGAAATGTCGCTAAAAAAAAATGTTTTAGTTGAGGTGAGCATTTTTAGCTTAAATCGCAGGATTTAGCAATCCATTATCTCATTATTAATATCGCTATATATAAGTCTTCCCCCTTTTTTCTAAATGCGTTCGCATTTAAAACCGGAGAATTATTTGATAAAATAATTTTTCTGTTTTTCTAATTTGATAAAATAATTTTCTGTTTTCCTATACAGGATGTCCGAATTATTCTCTATTCGGAAAATTCAGAAAATTCGGAATTTAGCGGGAAAGTCCCTCAACTTCTTCAGCGAGGTTCTTTACCCTCTGAACCACATGTTCAGATATATCCTTTTTACGCATGAACTCCAATCTTTCGTTTATCGTTATTCTCTTCGTTCCTTTTACAAGGTTGTCGGCATGTGCAACGATTTTTTCCTCCATACTCCGGGGAAAATAATCCTCTTCAGGAAGTCCAAACTCCTTTGCTTCTTCTTTTGAAACGCCGGCTCCTATATGCCGTTTTATTATTTCGGCAACTTCAGGTTCGACTCCTTTGTTTTTAGCCAGCTTGAATCCTTCAACCGCATGAGCAATCCCATGAGTCCGGCACCTTCCAAAGTCGTGCAAAAGAGCCCCTACTTCTACAAGCTCCGGATTTACATTATTTCCGGCTGCTTTTGCCTTTTCTGCGATCTCGACTGCCAGTGAGGCAACCTCCTTGCAGTGCTCGATTACATTAGGGGCGCAGCCTGATTCTTCAAGCAGCCTTATTGCCTGGGTCCGGGTAGTCAAGACCGATCCCTTATATACTACTCAAGGCATCCACACGCTTTTTCAGGACTCCCACAAAAAGGGAGTTGTCGTAATAGGCTAGGTCTTCCCCGCACATGGGACAGAGAAATTCTGTTTCAGTTGCCTCGTCAAAAAGAAGGCGAACACAGCCCTGCGGGCACGTATAGAAAACATTGTTTTCTTCAAATTCCAGGCGAGTCTTCAGGTTCCTTAGCAGTTTTTTCTTTTCCCTCATAAGCTGGTGCTCTATGCCGGAAAAGTCCAGGTGCCAGAGATATGTCAACCATCCGCTGTTTGAATCCCTCTCTCTTACAACGATTGCAAATTTATTCTCATAAAGTATGAAGAGAGTTCTTCTCACCGTATTCAGCAGAACTCCGGTCTTTGCCGCAATTTCTTCATCCGTTATCTCACCTTCGGGCATCTCTCCTATCATTTTAAGCCCTTCTTCCCCTACAAGGCTCATGAGATATCCTCTAATTACCTTGTCATTTAAATCGACCAAAGTGTTCACCTCTCAAATCCCTAATATGAATTGGACATACCAGTATTAAAGTTTACATCATGCTTTTTCTCAAAGAGATCTCTCATATCTGGAAAAAGCTGCACTTTCACAACTGAACCTCATGCTTTTCCGGCAGAGTTCAGGGGTTTCCTTTCTTCTTTCGTTCGATTTACAATAAAAGTCTTTATCTTCTCTGCCCCTCTTTCAAGAGATCGGATTGCTTCGTCTCTTGTTGAGGCGCATGCAAACAGGGAGGTAAGGGGCCAGTCAGGCTCAGTAACAGTTCCCATGGAAGGAATATCAGCACTTTTTTCCATGAGAATGAAGTCCATGAGTTTTCTGTCTATAAAAAGTTCTCGATCCGAGTAAAGAACCCCTCTTGCAGCAAAATGTTTTGCTTCCGGCTTTTCCGGAAGTTCTCCTCTGAAGCAGCCAATATGGGCTTCAAAAAGGTTCATTCCAGTCGCCATCTCTATGGTGTCCAGGCTGCCCTGGAACCTTGGATTTACTTCTAGAACTACAGGTCCCTTTTCCGTAACCAGGAAATCCACGCCATTTGAGCCCAGAAGCCCGAGTTCAAGCACCAGTTCTTCAGCAAGGGTTTCCATCTCCTCTGCGTGCGCTGTCCTGAAAGGAGTTATGTTTCCGCAGTAGGCAAACGGTAGCTTCGAGAGCCAGGGCATCCCTATCAATTGTTCATTCACAGCAACTGACAGAGCTTGATTGTTTGTGGAAAGCAAAGAAACGCTTGAAGGAATTCCTTCCAGAAACTCCTGGATTACAACCTCCTTTTCTGCAAACTCCGGGTCCAGCCTGGATAATTCTTCTAAAGCTGACAGCAGTTCCTGCCGGTTCCTTGCAACCCTGTTAAAGATTCCCCCTCCTCCTGAGGCAGGTTTGAGAATAACAGGGTATTCGATAGAATCCAGCTCCTCCGGAGAATAACAGTGAGGGTGTGGCATCCCAAGGGCTTCAAGCTTTTTTGCAAGGTGCAGTTTGTTTGAAGCTTCCTTAGCTGCGTCGGGACAGCTGGCAAGTACCGGACAGGGGAAACTGCCTGGGTCCAGCATCTCCATTCCCGAGCCGGGTACTATGGCGTCAAAGTCAAGCCCGAAGGCGTTCATTTGAGCTATTACCCAGCCAGGATCAAGCTGATGGAGTTCGCTTGAAGTCCTGCATTCAAGGAGGGCTGATGCATATGCACATTTCTGAAGGTCAAGGTCACGAAAAACATCTATAGAGCAGACAGTGTAACCTGCCCTGCTTGCGGAGCAGACAATGTTTCGTGTATCAAACCCAATTGCAAGGATATTCTGCATGTTTCCTCGTTTTTCCAGATCTCTCATTTTTCCTGCGGAACATCGGAATGTGAAAGCGCAAAGATTCCATATTCTGTTTTCAGAACAGGGATCTCGCTTCCTGCTTCTGCACTAAAGAACATTGGCTTTTTTATTGCAACAGTTTCATAGGTCACAGGGTCAAGCACAAGAATTGCATTTTCTTCGATTGAAACAAGAACTGTAAAAACTGCATCCCCAAGATTTGCAACTTTTTCTGCGCCTTTGAGCTCTTCAGGAGTCGAAATAAACCTGGTGCCATCTTCAAGGCTTATCCCGTTGACCTTTTTTCCTGAGCTCCTTATCTGGATAATCCTTCCCCTGAACCTTATCACGTCCCCTGGCCTGAACTCCGGAAGGCGCATGGCGAAAGTAATCCTGTAGAGGTTTTTCCCGTCTTTCATCCCAACAAGGGTAGGGGACTCGGAAAAACTGCCTCCGAGTTCGTTAACGATCAGCCGGCATACCTGCCTGCTGGCGTTCATGGAACCCATGTAGAGATCGATTCCCTCCTTCAGTTCAAGGGCTTCGCTTATAAAGGCAAGGCGGTCGCCTTTCTTCCTCATGCTTTCCATGGCTTCCCTGGCAATGGCAGAGCAGCGCCTCCTTTCCTCTTCAGTAGGGAACCTGCCTGCTGCCCTTATCTGGATGATTGCTTCAAAGTATCCTCCGGACTCACGGCTGCACATATCGCAGGCTGTCCGCTGAATCCTTACTTCTGTCTCAGCTTCGGCATGGATTGGCTCTTCTTCTACGATTGCATCTATTTCGGCTCTCACCTTGTATATATAAGGCGTAATTTCTCTTGGTTCCAGGCAGAGTTCCACATCTCCGGCTTCATCGTGGATAAAAAGGGAATTTTCTACGGCTTTCAGCACCACTTCTTCTACATTGCCGATGTTTTCCCAGCGGCTCCTGTGGAAGTACGCTCCGCAGCTGGAACAGATCCTTATGTGGAGTACAAGGGGCAGCTCAATTGGTTTGAAGGTTTCAAAGAAACAGTCCCTGCAAACGGAATCAAAAAGTTTATCGCATTCTTTGCCGCATTTTGGGCATGTGATGGAATTCATAAAACCTCAGCAGGAAACCCCTGAGTTTTAGCTCAGGGGAGGAATACGTCCACTTCCATGTCCTGCTCTATTTAATTAGTTTTTTATTAATGTAATGAAGGCGAATAAATCACCCTCCACCTACCGAAGTAGGGTAATGCGTATCCGAATTGTGGACTTCAACTTCGTGAAGTTGGATTGTTACAGCGTTCTGGAATAAGTCAATTACGGAATCCGTCTTCCTCTTGATCTGATATGGAAAGGTTTCAAGATGTAAGCACTGTCCCTACCTCTCAGGATTGTTTAACTGGCATCCTTAGAGCCTGAAACTGAGGCGATATTTCAGGGTAACTATTTCTTTCCTATCATTTACCGATTTTCCGAAGCTCCTAATTGATGATCTGGTCAACCAGGGCTTGTTAGACAAGCCCGAGTCTTTAGCTCAGGGATGGTTGACCTATAATCCTTACTGATGGTCTTCCTGGAATAGTAGGTCTCGGAGTGTTCAGAAAGTAAAGTCTCTATAGTAATACTGAACAGTTCACCTGTTAAGCACTCTCATGTTATTTAAGAATAGCTGGATTTGCTGTTCTTCCTGTTTGTTCATGCTCCTGGGTGTCTGACTGAAATGTCATTCTACCAGACCAGTAAACCGCTGCATCTAATTTCTAAACAAATGTTAAAAAATATATAGTTCGGAAACATATTTAATAGGCTTTTTCCTTATATAATCATTTGTATAATTCTACATGGTGTAGATAATTTCTAGCAGTTCAGTATTCGGGCAGGATATGTATCCGGGCAGAATATGCAGATTTTCATGGATTTTTGAAATTATTTCTTTCTATCTCACATATTGAATATTATAACACCAGATACGATAAACCCCATAGCAATTACTTTCTTACTGTCCATTTTTTCACAGAGCACCAATTTAGAAAGAATGAGTACCAGGACAAATTTTAAGGAGGTAGCTGTGTAAAATAACTTTAACGGGATTTCCTTAAGCGCGTACACTGTAAAAATAGTTACTATCACATACAAAATATATGCCGTAAATGTAGAGGGGTTCACATACGCGGCAGTAAATTTTTTTTCAGAGGACTGGTTTGCCCCTATTTTCAAAAGTGTCTGACTGACTCCTGTAAATGCGATTACTAATAACAAATAAAATGTAGAAGAAGTAATGTATCCTCTTCAAATTGAGTGGAAAGGTCTGACTTTCAACTCAATGAGCTTTTTTCTCTGATGAGTTGAGCCAGAGATGGCATCTTAAATGTGTTTCC
>NZ_JJQL01000084.1:0-13361 GCF_000979975.1 Methanosarcina sp. 1.H.A.2.2 | reverse complement strand
ACATGAAAATAAGATCAACTGGAAGTTTACGAGAAAAGTTGCTGATGAGAAAATGTCTAAATATTATGCACCATAATTAAGTTTCTAAGACACTAGTGCCTATAAATGATATCACTGAAGGAACTAGCATTACAACTAACACCACAACACCAGATCAGCCTGTAAAACCTCCTGCAAACAATACAACCACTAATACTACAACTCCTGAGAAACCTGTAGAACCCAAAGTACCCTCCAATAACACAATCAATAATACAACTACTCCGGTAGAGACACCCGCTGAATCCACTGTACCTGTCACGACTCCAACTGAAACTCCAGTAGAAACCCCTGTTGAAGACACTGAAAGTAGTTCAGGCGGCAGTCATCACAGCTCAAGCTCCGGTGGTTCTTCTGGTGGAGCTGGTGGTTCTCCTGAACCTGCAAAGAATGTCGCATCTAAAGAGATCTCACAGACCTTCATCACGAACGGAAAGCCTATAGTGTTCAATTTCCCGCAGAACGCAACCTGTATTGAATTCATAAAGTTTGAAGCAAAGAAAACTGCAGGCAAGACTACCACCATTGTTGAGGACCTGAAGAATAAGTCTACTCTTGTTTCTGACCTTCCGGAAGGTATTGTTTACAAATCATTCAACGTATGGGTCGGTAATGCTGGCTATGGAAATTCAAAGGATATTGAAAATAAATCAATAGGCTTCAAGGTGAATAATGCCTGGATTCTGGATGACCATATAAACAAGTCTTCTGTTGCTCTTTTCAGATACGATGACGAAAACAAAGAATGGGTTAAGCTTCCAGTAAAGCTTGTAGATGAAGATGAACAGGTCCTGCATTTCACAGCTGAAACTCCGGGTTTTTCTTCCTTTGTAATTACAGGAGAAAAGATCGGTGTTGAATCCACAGAACCAACTGTAAAATCTGAAATCAATAAATCAACAGATCTGAACATGTCCGAAAATAATTCTGAAAATTCCAGGGATCCTGGATTCGGTCCCGTAGCTGTAATATTGATAGTTGGTGCAGTTGGCCTTTGTTGTCTCTACTTCTACAGAAAAATGTAACTTAACTATCAAATAGAATATTGCCAGCTTGGGAAGATTATCTTCCCATTTATTTTTTTTGGATGGATATTAGCAAGCAGAAAAAAGATTTTGGGCAGAAATCTAAAAATAATTCCAAAAATATTGTTATATGTAAATTTCTAAGTCAAACTTTTTTTAGTAACTATATTAATTTATAGTGTGATTTTTTATGGCGATATATTATAAATAATATAAACTCAGTAGTTCCTCTGCATACCTAAATAATATTCAAATGGGGTAAATGTATTTAGCAAAGTGGGTAAAAATTCTCGGATCGTAATCTACAAAATAATATTCTGGGCAGTCGTAATAAGTTTGCTCCATCTGATTAACCTTAGTAACAACCTTTTTTTCCACACTCTTGTAGAGTTATTCAGTGTCATAATTGCGTATGTAATATTTCTGGTTGCATGGGAATCCAAGACATTTTTGGAAAACAGGTATCTCCTGCTGATAGGAATTTCTTGTTTCTTTTTTGGCACTCTGGACCTTTTACATACTTTGTCATATGAGAGGATGGGGATCTTTCCGGGTGGCATGAATCTTTCTACCCAGTTATGGATTGCCTCAAGGTACCTGGAGGGGGGATCGTTCCTAATAGCTTCTCTGTTATTAATGAGTTCCAGGGCATTGAGCATAAAAAAAGATACCAGCCCTGCAGAAAAAGTCCGATTTGCCCGGGAGATATTTCTCGCATATACCGGAGTTACTCTTGTTTTGTTGCTTTCAATTTTTGTTTTCAGGAATTTTCCGGTTGCTTATATTGAAGGTGTAGGGTTAACTGCTTTTAAAGTCATAAGCGAGTATGTAATCTCTTTAACGCTTGTCTGTTCATTGATCCTTCTTTATCTAAAGAGAGATAGGTTTGAAAACCATGTTTTCAGGCTGCTCGCAGCCTCCATAATCCTGACAGTTCTCTCAGAACTGACTGCCACCACGTTTACACAGGTAGATGACTTTTCGTTTGCTATTGGGCACTATTTTAAACTACTGTCTTTCTACCTGATCTACACGGCAATTGTGTCTACCGGGTTCAGTGAGCCTTACAGCATTCTTTTCAGGGAGCTTAAACAGAGTGAAGAAGCTTTGAGGCAGAAAACATTTTTTCTTCAGGATGATCAGGGGCGTATTTACAGGATGCTCGGTGTGCAAATAGAAGAACCTGAAAGTGAACCTTCAATTGTGTTTCCTCAAACAAATGATGGGGCCTACTCTTCACTGGTGCAAAATATCGAAGGTCTTATAGGTTTCCGGTTTGATGAAAATGCAGAAACAACCTTCATGGACGGGGCGGTTGAAGAGATTACAGGTTACAGTAAGGAAGACTTTCTTTCTCACAGGGTTAAATGGGCAGAAGTAGTTGTGCCTGAAGACTGTCCCATGCTTCTTGAGAACATTAAAAAATCAGTATCTAATCCGGATCTATCTACCGAAATCGAGTACAGGGTACAGAGAAAAAAATGGAGAGGTTAGATGGGTCAGGGAGGTTTTCCAGAAGCTTCCGAAAGATTCCGGAACTTCCGGGCAGTTCCAGGGATTTGTTCACGATATTACCGAACGTAAAAAGGCAGAAGATACTCTACGAAAAATTGAGGAAGCCCGCATAAAAGAAATCCATCACAGGATAAAGAATAATTTGCAGGTAATCTCTTCCCTGCTCAGTCTCGAAGCAGAAAGGTTCAGCGACAGAAAAATGTTTGAAGCCTTCCGGGAAAGCCAGAACCGTGTAGCTTCTATGGCTCTCATTCATGAAGAGTTATACAAAGGTGATGACATAGATACTCTGGATTTTGCAGCCTACCTCCGGAAACTGACTGCAGACCTGTTAAACTCATATCTTGTGGGCAACGATAATATAAGCCTCAAACTTGACCTTGAACAGGTTAATTTTGGCATGGACACTGCAATTCCTCTTGGAATTATTGTCAACGAACTGGTCTCGAATTCCCTGAAGCATGCTTTCCCTGAAGGGGAGGGAGGAGAAATTCGAATAAGTCTCAGCAGGGCAGCAAAACCTGCTTCAAAAACAGGACATTCAGTCGAGGGTATGGGCTGTGAAAGGGGTTTTGATTACACATTAATGGTAGCAGATAACGGCAGGGGTATTCCGGAAACCGTTGATTTTAAAACTGTCGATTCTCTCGGGCTCCAGCTTGTAAATATTCTCGTTGAACAGATAGATGGCTGTATCGAACTTAAAAGGGATCAGGGAACGAAGTTTGTAGTGGGGATAAATGTAGCAGAAAGTGCTGATGTCTGATGGATTTTCGGGTCAAGCTGAAACTGCTGTTCAATGTGTAAACTCTCTTTTAAAAATGGTGAAAAAAAGTTAAAGGAGCTTATGTTTAAAAAGGAACCTTCTATTTCAGGAGAGTCTCTGCTTTTCATTTTTTTCCTTCGTATCCTGAATCCGAATTCAAGTCCGAACAGGGTTCCACATGAATTGAGAATTGGCCATTTTTGCCGCAGACTTCCTTTAACCTGTCTTCTACCTTTGTTGAGATTTCGTGTGCATCCACAATGTTCAGGCTTCTGTCTACTTCAATATGGACATCTGCAGCCATGGCATTCCCTATCTTCCGGGTTTTTAATTCATGGAAGCCCAGCACGCCTTCCGTGGTTATCAGGATTTCTTCAATACTTCTATAGGTCCCTGAGTCCAGTGAAGCTTCCAGCAGTTCGTTCAGGTTTTTGTAAGATATATCGAATGCCACTTTGAAGATAAAGAAACTCAATATTACGGCGGCTATCGGGTCGAGCACCACCCACTTGCCTCCAAGGAGGATTGCACCTCCGATTCCAACCATTGTCCCTACTGAAGAGAAGGCGTCTGAACGGTGATGCCAGGCGTTTGCTATCAGTGCATCACTCTTAAGTTTCCGGGCATATATTATGGTGTAGCGGTATAGCCACTCTTTTATCACTATTGAGAGGATTGCTGCAGCAAGAGCAATCCCACTTGGAGCTGGTAGCACTTCTCCATGATAAAAAGCAATAACCTTTTGGAGACCGCCCCAGAAAATCCCGAAAGCCACCACAACGAGTACCAGTCCTATAAATGCAGCAGACAGGGTCTCGATTTTCCCGTGACCGTAATTATGCGTGCTGTCTCTGGGCTTTTTGGCAACTTTTAAACCTGCTATTACTGCGATGTCGGTCATGAAGTCTGACATGGAATGGGCGGCATCAGCAACCATTGCCGAACTGTTACCCATTATCCCTGCAAAAAACTTAAAACCCGTCAGCAAAACGTTTGAAGCCATCGCAACCTTTGTTACGTAAATTGCCTGGGAATACCGGGTGTTTTCCGTCTCCTCGGAGTTAGAGAAGGCTTCATTATCTGTACTATCAGTTCCTTTCATAATTTCTCAGAAAAGCCGTGATTTCTTTGAATAAATTTTAAATTTATACCTGTATTATATACCTTAAACCAGAACATATAGGTAAGCGATCAACAGATATAAATATTCTCTTTCGCCAGTTCCGAATCAATTAGTGTCACAAGATACTGTTTTTCAATTAAATCTCATTTGTATAACCATAGGTTATATTCGTTATACTTTCCCGGACGAAGAAGATCAAATAAAAGGGTTCCAGAGCCTCTTCTCTGAAGTTCCTTTGCAACGTACTTGTTGTGGGCTATGGCGTATGTTCCCGCTTCCATGCACAAAAACAACAATTCCCCCGGCTCCTTCCGGGGTAGATAGAGTTCCCTCAAGATGGATTGCAATCGGGATACGGACTTCATCATCTCTTTTATGAATAACAGATTTACCTGGGATTTGGCCGCGAGTTAGTAGCAGATTTACCTGCGAGCTTACTTCGTTGAAAAATTCCTTGCTTTATCCAGCAGTTCACAGACTTCTTCGTCCGTAGTCTGGCTGAAGTCTCCATACCATGTGCCTACTGAATAAAAGGGCTCCGGCGTAGTAATACAGATTATTTCATCTACTTTGTCCTCAAAGAAACTGCGCGTGTCCGGGGAAGCCGTGGGGACTGCAACGACCAGTTTAACCGGGTTTTTAGTTTTAAGGGCTTCAACTACTGCATGCATTGATGCTCCGGTTGCAATCCCGTCGTCTATCAGGATTACAGTCATGCCACTTATATTCAGTTTGGGATGGTTCCTGCGGTAAATACGCTCCTTGCGTTCCAGTTCTCTGAGTTCGTTTATAGCTATCGTAGCAATTACTCTATCAGGTATCTTGAAAGACCTTACAATATCTTCGTTCAATACACGGACGTCTTCAGATGCTATTGCTCCCATTGCCAACTCTTCATTGCCAGGAACTCCTAGCTTCCTAACTACGAAAACGTCCATTTTTACATTCAGTTCTTTTGCAACTTCAAAAGCTACCGGAACCCCACCCCGCGGAAGCGCCAGTATCAGTACATCCGGACGGTTTGAGTACTTTGAAAGTTCTTTTGCCAGTCGTTTTCCTGCATCTGCCCTATCTTTAAAGATTGCCATTGTTCCCCTCAATTCCATATTAATCGGATTAATTCATAAGTTCTGTTTATTTATATTATCATATGTTTAAACTCTTAAATGTATAGATTATTCTTAATTTAAATTTAAACTCTCATATGCTTCTACTCAGAGATTACACAGTTTATATAAAACTAATATAAGTGATGGCAAATGAGCCCGTGTGGAAAAGCTAAAACAGAAAAGTTAAATGAATAAAACTTTCAAAAATATCCATTCAATTCTCAAATATTTGCTGGCTCTGGTAGAATTCTTAAGTGTGTATGTTGCATATGTGATATTTCTTCTAGTGTGAACCTCAAGACCTCATCTGGAAAACCAATCCCTTATGTTTATAGGAACTGCTTATTTTTCCGGAGCTGCTTACTTTTTCATCGGAATTCTGGACAACTTTCTATAAACTACAACTGTATCAAAATATTATAATACAATTACTAATATATTTATTTAAGTGGACGGCTGAATATCTAATATTATATCTGACGTTCGGCACGAATCTATAAGGTTATCTTCAATAAATTGATAAGTGGTGAGCCTATTATCGAGAAAAAATTCTATGATAACATCAATGTTCTGGAATGCATTGAAAAAGATGGAATAAAGATCGAGATTCTTGAGTATAAGACCCTGCGGGGGCTCAGGGATGTCTGCCTTGCAGAAAACCTGTATTACCTTGAGAAAGCTGGCATGAGCCTCAAGCAGGTAAAAATCACCCTCATGAATAGTGCAGTAACCACTGAAAGGGGAGCCCTGCATTTCCACAAGGGGAATATCTGTGCTGAGTGCGAGACCGGAGGAGTTGGAGGTCTTGCAAAAAAACTACTTAAAAATAAATTGACCAACGAGTCTGCCTTTACTCCCACGTACTCAGGTACAGGAGAGATTTTCCTTGAACCAAGCTTCAGCCATTACATACTGCTGGAACTGAACAATGATGCGATTATTGTAGATAAGGGAATGTTCTACTGCTGTGAAAACGGGGTCAACGTAGAAGTCTCATCCCAGAAAAACCTATCATCCGGCTTTTTTGGAGGAGAAGGCTGGTTCCAGACCAAAATCAGCGGAACAGGTCTGTGTGTACTTGCAATTCCCGTGCCTCCGGCTGAGGTTCTTAAATATGAGCTTAAAAACGAGAGATTACAGGTTGATGGGAATTTTGTATTCCTGAGGTCGGCTTCTATCAACTTTACAGTTGAGAGGTCTGCAAAGAATCTGGTCGGAAATCTGACAAGCGGCGATGGAGCCCTTCAGACCTTCGATGGTACCGGAATTGTCTGGATGGCTCCCACTCAATTCGTATATGGAGCCCTTTCGCGGTGCTATTATCCTTCTGTTCCTAATGCTTCAAGAAGCAGTGGCAGCAGTAGCGATGACTGATTTTCTTTCCGGCATCGGGATCGTTCCATTTGCCTGAATCTGGGAAGCACCTGGAAGGAAAAATGAAAGGTTCTTTTTCTTATTTCTTTCCTTGAACTCTCTTCTCCGATATTTTTTTCCATTTTTTATCCCTCTTCTCTACTTTTCTGGTTTTTCAGACTCAAGATAACCTTTATATTCGTACACTAATGATTATATCAATACTATACTTATTCGAAATCTTCACACTATCGTATTACTAAAAGATGCTGACTTATGTTAGAAGGCGCAAACCAGATGAAACTACAGCTTGTTAATATTCTTTTATTTTCCGACAACAGGAAAAATTTACTGTTACTGCTGGCAGAAGGGCCCCGAAATAGTGATGAAATTCTTGATTTGCTTCAGGTCCCCAGAATTTCCCTGCTTCCCCATATCAAAAAATTAAAAGAAGAAGGTTTAATTGTTCAGAAAGGAGATGTATATCGTCTTTCTATCATAGGTGATATATTAGTTAAAAAAGCCAGGCCTTTACTGGATGCAGCCAGCACATTTGAGGATAATGATTATTTCTGGAGCCACAGGAAACTGGATTCTATTCCTTTTCATCTGTTAAAACGGATAGGGGAGCTTAAAGGAAGCCAGCTTGTAGAACCCGGGCTTACTCACGGCTTTGACCTGTTCCCTGAGCTGATTAATCATTTTACCGGGTCTTCAAAGGTTATGCTCCTTTTTTCTTATTTTCACCCTCAGATCCCTTCTTTCTCTCTGGAGCTCGCAAAAAAAGATGTTAAGGTGCAGCTCATCCTTAGCAGAGATTCATTTGATAGGTTTTCAGGGGATTTCCGTGATACGGGAGAGAAAATTCTGGCGAGGAAAAATGCCTCTGTTTTTGTGTATGCAGGAGCTCCGCTTGAAATTCCTGCATTGATTGCTATTTCGGAAAACGCGTTATTGCTCGGGTTTTTCAATAAGAAAGGAAGGTTTGAAGGGCAGTACCTTCTCAATTTAGAATCCCGCGCCCTGGCCTGGGGTAGAGAACTCTTCGAATACTATATGGAAAGGTCAGATAAAATCTGTTTAGGGGATCAGAAAATGTCTGTTTAGTGAGTCAGAAAGTTTGTTCAATAAATTATCCTGAATGCAGTACTTATAGCCAGAGAGCTTCCTGTGACCTGTTAAATTCAGATATATACTTTAATCTGAACATGAGACCTCCAGTTTTAAATATCTTTGATTCCCGAAGATCTTACAGGTATTCCAATGAAACGAACCTCTAAGGAATGGAAAGAAAAAAGGGCGGAATTCATTAAAGGCAAAGCCTGTACCTGGTGCGGCTCTTCTGAGCGCCTGTGTGTCCATACTCCCGGAGCCTTTTCTCCGGCAGAGGTCCGTTCCGGGATTTACAGTCTTGCTTATACCCGATTCAGGGAAGTGTACAGACAAAAGTACCAGAAATTCGAGCACGTCCTGACCGGTAAACACCGCCATAAAAGCCACCCTGCCTGGCACAAAGCCTCTACTGTACATAAAGCCAAGCCTGATTATACTGACCTTGAAGAGCAGTGTATCGAGGTGCTTGTTGAAGATACGGGAGAAGGAAACTTCAAAAATCTTTATCATGAATGGCTTGACGAAAGCGGAATTGAAGAGCTAATTGAAGAAGAAACTCGAAAAGCCGAAGAAGAATATGCGTCTCTGAAACACGCAACTGTACTCTGCAATCGCTGTCATTTTGCAAGCCTGAGGGGCATGGAGCTCTGCCCGGTATGCAGAAAAAAGTATAAGTCTTCAAGGTATGAGACCTGCTTTGATTGTCTGCCTGATGAAAAAAAGAAAGAAGTTATGGTAAGGCAAAAGGAAAAAGAGGATTTCCCGGAGAATTCGGAGAAGTTTTCTGATAAATATAGTTCCTGAAAAGCCATAGTTTCATAAAACCTCAGCAGGAAACCCGTTAAATCTTTAGATTTAGCGGGTAGTTGACTTTATGACTATGGCGATATGAATCGGGAACCTTTCCTGTTTTTTTCATAAAAGAGCCCAGCCACTTCCTCCACATGCCCTGCAGGTCCCCGTTTCCAGGTTACCTGACCCGCTGCAAAGTGGACATATTATTGCAGGCTGGGCAACGAGCACGTTTCCCTGTCCTCCGCAGGCTTCACAGATTCCACCTTCATCATTCCCGGTTCCGCTGCAAAGAGAGCATTTTTCCGGAGCATACTCTGTATCGATATAGGTATAAAGCATCCCATCACCTTCTTCATTTACGAGCACAGGGATATTTTCCCAAGCAAAAGATTCTTTTAATACGTCTTTTAGGCGTTCTGGATTAAAAGATCTTGCAAAAAGATGAAAAAGAAAGTGTTATAATGTAATTGCCGGATTTCATTTTACATTTATGCTCTACGTATTAAATCCTCGGTTTCTGTTAAAAACTGTGCCAGCAGGGACTTTTTTATCTCGACTGCATCGTTAGGGCAGAGTTCCCTGCAGCAGTAGCACAGGATGCATTTTTCCGGATTAATCTTGAAAGTTCCGTCTTCCAGCCGTTCCACCGCCCCGGGAGAACAGTTCAGATAGCAGGCTCCGCATTGAGTACATTTTCTCTGGTTGATTCTGGGGTTAATGGTGTAATATTTGCCAAGGCTGCGCTTAAGGAACGCAGGGGATGTACTGATTCCCCCGCTCGAAGGCTTGAATTTCTTTTTGACTTCTTTTAATGGCTTTCCGACCACTACAGGACACTGGTTTCCGAAACCTTTCTTCAGGGCACCTGTCGTAGTGGG
This sequence comes from Methanosarcina sp. 1.H.A.2.2, assembly GCF_000979975.1. Classification (NCBI taxonomy): domain Archaea; kingdom Methanobacteriati; phylum Methanobacteriota; class Methanomicrobia; order Methanosarcinales; family Methanosarcinaceae; genus Methanosarcina; species Methanosarcina sp. 1.H.A.2.2. The sequence goes on along the minus strand of NZ_JJQL01000084.1, from coordinate 3,645 downwards.
GATTTTGAGAGGATCAAAGCCGATCAGTTCTGCTGCAACAATATCCAGGGAAACACAGTCCGGGCTTGCTAGAATTACTCCTGAGTTTACAGGCTTTCCGTGGGAAGGCCCGTTTCCTTCCATGCCTACAACTCCGTCCATGACTGCAAAACCGGGTCTGACGATAGAGTACACATCGGCGACGGCTTCGCCAAAAAGGTCCCGGTTTCCAAGAAGGTGAATTTCTTTTCGGCATTTCAGAGGGAGGACTCCGAAGAAATTCTTGACCGCGCCTGTATAATATGTAAGCTCATGGGTTTTCAGTTTCGGAAGAGATATTATAACATCTGCTTCAAGGACAGGGTTTGCAATGTACAATTTCCGGAACTGAAGCGGCTCTGGAACTTCTACCAGAGTAAAACCTGCAGTTTCAAAGTTCACAACCCCGGCTCCGGCTTTGCGGGCAGCCTCTTCTATGCCTGAAACCTTCAGGGCTTTTGCTGTAGCTCCAGGCCTTGAGATCCCGGCTCCATCTCCTACTACTGGCTTTCCTCCTGCACTGAGCACGAATTCACACATTGCTGCTACCACAGAAGGATGGGTAGTTGTTGCAGCTTCCGGCGGGCTGGCTGAAAGGAGATTTGGCTTGAGAAGTACGCGATCTCCCGGATCAATTATTTTTTCAATGCCGCCCAGCAGGCCAAGAGCCCGGGCTATTGCTTCTTTTGTATCAGAATAATCAGGGCAGGAAACTATGGAGACTCTGTTCATTGCTAAAAAGTAAATGGAAATGATTATTGAATTCTTTTCCGGTTTCAGCCTGTTGTTTTAGGCTGTTGTTAGTTTCTCAGCTTCCAGTCTATAGTCAGTTTGTTATCTTCTGAAGTGCCTTTTATATCAGGTTTTTACCTGTTTTTAAGGCCCATCATTGAATCTATTTCTTCAGCTACGTTTTCCAGTTCATCAAGTATCCTTTCCGAGTCTTTCCTCATCTCCTTTACTGCAGCTTTCAGGCTGCCTCCCCTCAAATAAATCAGGCGTTTTTTCCTGTAAAGGAGCCCGGAGTCGTTGAGGTTCCGGAGGTGATGGTTGATTCTTGAGATTTTCATATCAAGGTCTTCAGCCAGAATTTCCGATGAACTTATCTCGTCATTTGAAAGTTTTTCAAGCAGGCTGAAGATTATCCTGTTGGCTGTGTTTTCGGTATCCCTGCCCGAAGAAAAGCCAAAGCTGTCACAGAACCATAAAAGATCTTCTTCAAGGCTCTTTATCTGGGGTTTTTCAAGATTTCTGAGAAGAATCTGCTGAACCATCTGTGTATTATTTTAGAGATTCATGTATATATATTTTATTTTAATTTGTAGGCATCATTTCGATTTTTTTGCAATTATATTTATTTTACTTACAAATTTTCTCTAGAATGCGGGCAATTTTTAAATATAAGTTTTGCATTATATGCAGATAGTTGGGCGTTTTACAGCTCAATACATTCATCAATTCCATGCTGACTTATAGCAACAAGTGAATGTTCAGCTAATTTTAGGTCACTTACATATCAAGGAGGAATAAAGAGTGATTGTCAGACCTATTGGCGAACGAGTATTACTCAAACACCAGAAGAAAGAAGAAGTGACTAAAGGTGGGATCTATATCCCGGAGCCTGCACGGCAGGAGAAAAAAGAAGGAATCGTTCTGGCTGTGGGGACCTTTGAAGACGGGAAGGAGCTCCCTCTGAAAAAGGGAGACCACGTAATTTACGGGGGATACCAGGTCGATGAGATTGAAATAGATGATGAAAAATATATTTTTGTCGACTTCAAGGATATCCTGGCAACCGTTGTTGAAGAATAATGTCAAATGAGGCCGTTTCTGAATATATTGCATCAGGCATATCCTGAATGTCAGGTAAATCACGACTTCGATAAATTATAGCTTAATTAAGCAAGAATATTTAATCCTAATCCAGGTGAATACAGATGGCTTCAAAGCAGATAATGTTTGATGAGAGTGCAAGAAAAGCCCTCTTAAACGGTGTAGATAAAGTCGCAAATACTGTTAAGATCACCCTGGGGCCGAGGGGCCGTTATGTCGTGCTGGATAAAAGCACAAAACCCGTGGTCACAAATGACGGTGTCACCATTGCAAAAGAAATAGAGCTCCATGACAAGTTCGAAAATATGGGAGCCAAGCTTGTCAAGGAGGTTGCTTCCAAAACCCAGGACAACACAGGAGACGGGACAACTACCGCCACCCTCCTTGCCCAGAGCATGATCCGGGAAGGCCTGAAAAATATCAGTGCCGGGGCAAACCCTATAGAGGTCAAGAAAGGGATTGAGATTGCCACAGAAAAGGTTGTAGGGTATCTCAAGAGCAAGAGTGTGGAGGTAAAGGGCAAGGACAAAATCATACAGGTAGCTACTATTTCTGCAAACAATGACGAAGAAATAGGCAACCTGATCGCCGATGCTATGGAAAAGGTCGGCTACAACGGGGTAATCACCGTTGAAGACTCAAAGACAATGGAAACCAGCCTTGATGTTGTTGAGGGTATGCAATTTGACCGTGGGTTTGTTTCCCCCTACATGGCAGTTGATACTGAAAAAATGATCTGCGAATTTGAAGATCCCTATATCCTGATTACAGACAAGAAGATCAACAGCATGAAGCAGATCGTACCTGTGCTTGAGAAGGTCGCTTCCGAAGGCCGTTCCCTCCTGATTATTGCTGAGGATGTTGATGGGGATGCCCAGGCAGCCCTGATCCTGAACATCATCCGCGGAGCCCTGAGGGTCTGCGCTGTAAAAGCTCCCGGATTCGGAAACGAGAGAAAGGAGATGCTTGAAGATATTGCCGTCCTGACCGGCGGACAGGTTATCAGCGAAGAGAAGGGCATGAAACTTGAGGAATTCAGCGACTACATGCTCGGAAGTGCCAGGAAAGTCACGGTTGACAACCATAAAACCATAATTGTAGAAGGCAGGGGCGACAAAGCAAAGATTGATGAAAGGGTCAGGATCATCGAAGCCCAGGTCAATATTGCTGAAGCCGACTACAGAAAAACCGAGCTTAAAAAGCGCCAGGCAAAGCTGGGAGGCGGCGTTGCAGTAATCAAAGTGGGAGCTGCAACCGAAACCGAGCTCAAAGAAAAGAAGATGAGAATCGATGATGCCCTGAACGCCACAAAAGCCGCAGTTGAGGAAGGTGTGGTCACAGGAGGAGGGGTATGTCTCTTCCGTGCAGCTGCAATTCTTGAATCCCTGAAACTTGACGGCGACAGGCAGGTAGGCGTGAAGATCGTTCAGAGGTCCATAGAAGACCCTGTTCGCCAGATCGCCACAAACGCAGGCAGAGAAGGTGCTGAAGTGGTGGCAACCATAAGGGCGGAATCCAGCGAACTCTTCGGGTACAATGCAAAGAGAGATGTCTTTGAAGACCTCTTCGAAGCAGGTGTAATCGACCCGACGAAAGTGGTAAGAAGCGGTCTTCAGAACGCTGCCTCAATCGCAGGTATGGTGCTAACGACTGAAGCTCTTGTAACCGATTTTGATGAAGAAAAGGATGAAAGGACAGATACAATTATTATCTGATTACAGCTTTTTTCTTTTCTTTTCTTTCTTTTCTTTTTTCCTGCTCTCATTATTATTATCATTATTATTATTATTATTA